>NZ_CP178603.1:0-112089 GCF_047300825.1 Glutamicibacter sp. FR1
ACCGAGCCTGGCAGCGCATCATGCCGCCCGCAGTCTAGGGCCATGCCTGAGCTTGGGTCGATCCATAGTGAAGACATCACGGCCACGCGGTGTCTGATCCAGGGAGCAGGCCCACGGCGAGCGCTACCGAAGGCCAAGCAGGGTGGTGATCATCGCTGGGGTTTCCCTTACCTCACGGTGGCGGCAACCCGTCAAGTGGGATTCAGAATAAAACCTAGTCAACGGATAACTAGACCTGCCATGTGGTGATTCTAAGCGCTGGGTTTCTTGTAGACCAGCCACGGGTCTGCCCGGTAGTCGATCGTCTTGTCCTGGTCTGCATGCCATTTAATGTCGTCATCCGTGTGTGCCAATAGGGCATCTGCTCGACGCACACGACGCGCTGCGCTCTTGTTGATCCAGCACTGTTCCGGGTCTCCTTCAAAGGTCCCGGTTGCGGATAGCGGAGGATACTCGATCAGAATGAGATCCCCGGCCCATGCTTTGATCCTGGCGTGCAACAACTGCTCCCACGGCAGTGTCACCTCAACATACGGATATCGTCCTTCAGGATACTCGCGGATTGAATCCTCAGGTGGCACAATCATGGGTTCAGTTTGCCATGATTCACTCACCCCAGCGAGCAATTAAACGTACTAGCCAGCAAGGCGTTTTCAGGGCGGGCACATGGCGCGCGGTGCTGAGAGACGTCCCGCCTGCAGGAAAGACGCGGCTTCGCTGCAGAAAGGCACCGGCCCCTCCCCTTTGCCAGGCGGCCACGTGATGGCCCGGTCGGCCCACAAGCCACCACTTACTTGAACGCTGACTGCAAATAAGGCAGAGGAATACACGGCGAGCGCCCACAGAACAAAGTGCAGTGGTTGTCATGGCAGGACGTACCTCCAGTGGGACGGGGCCCAGGGTGTCGAGGGGTTTCCGTGGCCGTCGGGGCCGGCGGTTGGAGGATCCCGGGGTCGTACCACCAGTGGCCAAGGGTGAGCTCGTCCGAGGACCGCATTGCGAATAAACCATTGTTAGACGGAACTACTAAACGCTACGGTGGCGTCGACGTGGCATGAAATCAATGTGCTCTTTTGCTTCGACTTTGACGTATGGCCAGTCAGAAACCGGAGGTGACGGGAATTGACCGTATGCGATCACATAACGCCCAACGAGTTTCTTTGGCTCAGTTTCCTTCATCCGCTCTAAAGTCTTTTGAGGTAGCAGGATTGCTAGCTGGTCTCCTGCGTTTTCTAGCTTCAGCATGTTCCCGCCATAACGCGTGAGCTTATATTCTCTGATCTTTCCCCAAACAATTCTGCGTTGCCCATTCCAATCAGACTGTCTCGTCTCATCAATCTTCACAACCAGATCGGCTAACGGCACTGGCTTTTGGTATTCGACCTGTAGACGCATATCAGGTGGGCAAGTGCCAGCCACCAAATCCACCAGCAACCGGTGCAAGGAACACTCCGGATGCTCTGAACGGGCGAGCTGATCCGTCACGCTTAAAATACGTGTCCGTGTTCCTGGGTTTTGAGGATCAGGGCGCCATCTTCCATTTTCAGAAATATCTTGTCTAACTACGGCAGATAACCTGATCTTCCAAGCATTTTCCCGAGCTGCAACCACATGCGTATGCCCTTGATCCCCAATACGACTACCTGCACTGTGCGGATGATCTAGACACCCAGGAATGTGGGTGGCTCTGAAATGAGCAGCCTGCACCTTACTATCCATCGATGCGCTCCATGCGCGTCCTTCGCAAGGAACTCCTTGCATTGTTTCTCCTGGGCACCACATTTCAGGTACCGCATCGAGAGTACGGAGTTTCTCAATAGTTATTGGACCCGAGGAGGTCATCGCAACATCCATCTGACTACTCCTTATCCAACCCGCTCAAGTCCAGACTAGACGTAAAACAGGAAAGATAGTCAGAAAGGTAACTAGCCAGTGTAAACGCCTGCTCGGGGTCAGACCGGATTCCAGATACAGAACACCCACTAGTGGGACCAACTTTCCTGACAAGGTAGCCAACTAGAGCAAATCCGTGGCGAGCTCAGCACCTGTTGAATTGCCCAAAGCTGACGGCTGAAAACATCGTCAAATAGCGATTAGAGCGATGCACAGCGAGCACCCTAATCCCCTACGTATGCAACACGGTGATGCATGGTGCTGCGTACTCCGTGTTGGAAAACCTTTGGAGTACAGATGCGTGAGGCACCGTAGCCAAGCGGCAGTTTTGGGCCATACTGCCTAAAGGAGCGCAGCCAGCCCCTGTAGCAGCCTGGTCCGGCCTTTCCGAGAGCATCCGTTAAAGGAAGCCGAGGACATACCGCCCACGGCCGCGCCGAGGATGAACTGCTCCAAAGAGGATTCCCGTCTCCGCGGAAGGTGCCGGCGGCCGCGCTGCAGGCAGCCCGCCCCGGTGGTATGTCCCCCAGCGGCCTGCAGCACTGCTCAAGATGAAACCAGGTGGTCCCGTTCTAGCTCCGGCGGGCTTCAATGAGATGTCGCGATGAGTGCGCAATAAACGGCTGGCCACCACGCATCAAAGCATCCAGCTGTCACTGAAGCCGGTCCTAAGCCGCGAGGTAAACAAAGGTCAGGTTCCAGCCCGCTCACATTCAATATGCTCGATCTGAAGTTCCGCCCATCTCTTTTCGACTTCAGATTTTCGATAAATGTAATTAGCCACGGCAGCCCGAGAGTTCCAGTCGCGTATCCACGAAGTTTCTTTCTTTCTGGAAAGGAAAATAGCGAATGCCGGCAGCAAACCCGTGAGACTGCAAGTGATTCCCACTAAGGGAGCAGAAACATACGCCAGCCCTACACCAATCGCGGCAAGCGCGGCTAGGTAAAACAATAGGAGAACTAAGGCCAGCAACTTATCCCAGACGGAAGTTTTCATCATCCAGGATATAACGGTGTGAAAATTGGTCACAGCACAGAATCCACCGATTACTGCGTAAAATGCGTAAATTCCTAGGGCCGCAGAAAAGGACACTGGGTGATAAAATACCATGGTTAATGAGGCTAAGACAAAGCTCAATGCTAGAGGAGGTAGTAAAAATACCTTCCACGCAGCAAACCGTGATCTACTACGAAAAATTTCAAGGTTCACTTGTGCTTTACTTAGCTTCGTTCGCGCTAGCTTCAATTGTACTCTTGGATCGTTAACTGCATAGTTACCTAGCGCTATCGACAATAAGATCAAAGCAGTATAAGCAGGTATAACGACTAGCATTTTAGCCGCCTTATCCGCTTCTCCGACTGAGGCGACTGAGGAAAGTACAATTGCAGGGAACGTACACGCGATAATTAAAGTAGAAAATACGCCTAAGGTCCTACTTGTTTGCCATGCCCTATCGCCAGTCCCTCTAATTTGTCCAGTGACACTCACTACAAAGAAACCCAACAGGATCGTTAGGTAGAATCCGCAAACCCATCCAATCTCTTCTAGTATCGAATCCCCGAGAGCACGTACAACTCGATGAAATTCATCCAACCCACTACCCACGGGAAGCGTACATTGGATCGCCGCAAAAGAGAGCACTAATATTACGATCGAAACTGTCATTATTTCACTGAGAGTCTCGCTTAGAGGTCGTGTCGGCCACTGGCCGTAATGAGTTACCCTAGCTTTTCTCACAAACTTGTTCACCTAACTTATTTTCAATTCATTTAAATAATGGCAGACAGAGCACACTTATCGATATATAAGCCGGGTGCCTCACGTTAAATTTTCAGATAGAAAATCTTGATTATTTATCGTTCCTTTCGAGGTAGCGCTGATTTCATAGTGCTCACCAGAGCCTGGGTGTCTGCAGCTGATCCCTCACTTTGTTGCCATCGGCCTACGAGAAACTGACGAATCAAGCGTTTCACGGCGGCCGAATGCTTCAACAAGAGGCCGTTCAATCAAGAAATACAAAATCCATGCAACAGCTACAGCGATCACGAATGCGGTCAGCGCTAGGGTAATGATTTCGGAATTGCCATTCAGACCGTCAGATGACTTCGACCATTTGGCGACCAATTCGAGTACTGGGTAATGCACCAAATAGAACCCGAAGGACAGTTCCCCTAAAAGCATCAGCCAGCGAGGCGCATCAGTTCCACGCGCATAGGTGCGGCTTAGTGAAGCGGAAAGTATCAGCCACGCGCTCGGGATCACCAATATGGCCCGATGTGACCACAACGTCGGTGCATACAAGCAAAGAACGTATGCACAGATCAGACAAACGAGTGCTGGAAGAATTGGAGCTCTTTTGATCCACCCTGATCTGACGGCTATTGCAAGGCAGCCTCCGAGCACAAACTCTGGAAGTCGAAATAGCGGAGATACATAGGCAATCCAGTAACCGAAGCTCTTGACGTTCGGATCTAATGGCATCGCTACTCCAGTATTGAAATAGGTTGCAAGCAGCACGATGCCAGCGATCGCAATCAGTGCTCCAACGGCCAACACAGTTGCCCTCATCCGAGTTCTACATCTATACATCAAAGGTGCGATGAAAAGCGGGAAAAGAGCATAGAAGAAGGCCTCGACGCATAGTGACCATCCAGGTGCGTTGAGCCCAAGCGCGGTTGCTGGGTGTGTGAACCACGCTTCACTCATGACCAGATATCCGGGAAGCAGATGTAACCGATCTTGGTTAATCATGACGGCCAGGATCCCGGAGAGCCAGTACAACGGCAGGATTTTGACGAAACGGCGCCGCCAAAAACTACGAACTCCATCACCGGGTTTATGGGACCAACTGATCACAAAACCACTGAGGATAAAGAAGAAAGTCACTCCCAAGCCGCCAGCTGGGTCTGCTACCCAGCGTAAGGTCGAATGGGATTCGACCTCAGATGAGAGCAAACCGATCTGAGGGAGAGTCACGTGGAAGATGAAAACCACAAGGGCCGCGGGGAACCTGAGAACAGTCAGCATCTGCAGACGTGGTGCGTCCACTGGGCTAGGGGGTTGCATGAGATTTCGTTGCTCTATTCATTTGTGAAGGTGCGATGCTGGAGAATGGCCAGCTTGATGAGACATGCCATATTGAAAGGCCAGTGCAGACACTGGCCTTTCAATATGTTTTGAGTTGCAAGATTGTCGATGGCGCTCACGCCGTGGTTTGAGCTATTCCGCCATAACGGCTTCGACCAGCTCTTGTTTCTTGGTTCGAGTCTGCGCCGCCAACACCAGTGCAGCAAGGACGACGAGCACGGCCCCTGTCCACATTGCGATGGCCGGGTCATCGCCAAACATTCCAATGGTCACAGCGCTGACCGCTGAGCCCAGCGTGACACCTGCCGAAATTACGGCAGTGTGGATAGTGCTGACCATCGTGCCTGCACCACCAACTTCTGCCACACGAGTTACCAGAGCCGGGTTCATCGTGACTCCGACGAAGCCAACGACGATCACCATAATCAGAACGACCGGCTGGACGTATCCGAATGCGGCAAGCGCGGCGAGCGCGATGAATAGCAGGGCGTGGCCGATCCGGAGAACTGCGATGGCGTGCTTGTCTGCGAATTTCCCGACGATCATGTTGCCGATGTATGAGCACACACCGTAGGCAAGAAGGATGATGGTGGTGGCGTTTGTGCTGAATCCTGCGCTGGTCTCTAGCAATGGCGTGAAGTATGAGAAGGAAGCGTAGGCAGCACCAACGGTAAGCAGGCTGACCAGGTATCGTGCCCAGAGTCGTGGCATTCGCAGGTTTCGTAGATCTTGTGCAGCTGCTTCCTGTGCTGGGGCTTCGCGTTTAGGTAGGACGGCGAGGCTTGCGACGAAGAGTGCAAAGGTGAGGATGCCTAGGACGTAGAAGCTGGACTGCCAGCCCCAGCGGTCTGCGATGAAATGCGATAGTGGCAGCCCTAGGACGGTGCCGACCATGATGCCGCCGAGCACGATTGAGATCGATTCTCCGATTTTCTGCGGGCTTGGGGCGAGGAGGGCGGCGTAGGTGACGGATAGGCCGAATGATGCGCCAGCTAGTGCTCCGGTGACGATGCGTACCATGGCGACCCACCAGTATTCATCGACTAGGGGAACGAGTACCTGCATGACTGCGTAAAGGGCCACGATGGTTAGTAGGGCGCCTTTGGGTGGGCTGTGTCGTAGGAAGTAGGCAAAGAGGGGTCCGCCGACGGCCATGCCTGCTGCGAACATGGAGACGAGCATGCCGATCTGGCCTGTTGATACTCCAAGGTCTTCGGACATGGCTGGCATCATGCCGGCGACTTGGAGTTCGCTCATGACGGTCACCATGATGGTGACCATGAGCAAGTAGAGGTGCTTTTTCATAGGAGTTTCTTCCTTGAGAGCTTGGAACTTGTTGGTTGTTCGAACAATTTTGGATTACATTATCCAGAAATTGGGTATGCGTAATCGTTGTTGTTCTGGATCAGGCGTTCGTTCCGCCGTCGACAGCAAGTGTCGCTCCAGTGATGTAGGAAGCTTCTTCGCTGGCGATGAATACTGCAGCACGTGCAACGTCGTCCGGAACACCATATTCTCCAAAGACCGTAGTGGAGCGTTGGTAGTCTGAGGCTGGTCCGTCTGCAGGGTTCATTTCTGTATCGATTGATCCGGGCGCAATTTCGTTGACGCGGATTCCGAGTTCTCCCAGGTCTCTTGCGAGTCCACGGGTGAATCCAGTGATGGCAGCTTTGCTGGTGGCATAAGAGGTGAGTCCTCTGCTGGGCACTCGATTTCCGAGGCAGCTGCCGATGTTTACGACTGATCCCTTGGGACTGATGTGTGGTGCAGCTGCTTGTGTAACCAGAAATGGTCCGATGACGTTGGTGGTGATCGTGCGTTTAAGCGTTTCGGGAGATATCGACAGGAAGTCTGGCGTGCTCATGTCGGCGTATCCTGCGTTGTTGACCAGGACGTCAATCTTTCCACCCAGGATGTCCACGGCCTGCTGGATTGCTGGGGCGATCGTTTGTTCTTGTTCGAGGTCTAAATGTATGGCGGAAGTTGGCAAGTTGGTTTCGGCGGTGATGCGTCGTGCCGTTTCTTGTGCGGCTTCTTGGTTGCTGCGGTATGTGAAGGCTACTTCGTATCCAGAGTTAGCGAATTGCTGGGCGATGGCTGCGCCGATCCCTCGGCTACCTCCAGTGATTAGGGCCGTCTTCCGTTTCGAAGTTTTAGTTGTCTGTTGTGCAGACTCGATGGTCAATGTACTTTTTCTCCGTTTGCACTTGGGTTTTCAATGGTCGATGCCGTGGTGTTCTTTACGTGTTGCACCACCATTGTGGTTAGGCGGGTTGCAATCCGTGACGCAGTCCGACCTCAGCGGCTCGGAGGTTGTCTGCTTCGGTAGCGACTGGGATCGGTAGTGCAGGTTCAGCCTTGGTTCCGGCTTCTTTGAAGAACTGTTCGGTGCCTGATGGGGTGAAGAGAAACTGCAAGTGAGCTGGTGTCGCTGTGTGGTTGTAGAACCTGTGGACGGTTCCGGCGGGAATCACAGCAACATCGCCCGTGTGAACTTCTTGGCCTTCTTCGTTGAGGTAAAGAGTGACGGAACCGTCCAGGACTGTGATGATTTCCAAGGCATCAACATGGATGTGCGGTGGTGGGCCCCCACCAGGTGGTACCCACGCGTCTGTGAGGGAGATGGCTCCACCTGTCGCTTCACCGGGGACTGTCAGGGTGTAGACATCGCTGCTTAGCCAAACTTGTTCGGCTTCTGCGAATCTGAGAATTTGCGCTTTGGGCGTGTCGGGGTTGGTTTGTTTTCTCTGGTTCATTTTGGTCTTTCCTACAGGAATGGTCCTGCAGTTTTTCCGCCAAGAATGCGGTTCCCTGCAAGTTCTAGTAGTGATTGTTGGGCTACGGCATGCTGGCACATCACGTGCAGGTCACTTAAGCGAGCGCCGAGATCGCCGGCGGCGACGTAAACCGCCTGGGCGCCGAGCAAGTCACCTGCTTTCATGACCAGATCTCGTGATCCCTGGAATGCGCGCTGACGAATGGCTGCAGAGGCTACGAGGATCGAGCCTTGATCAGCTTGGGTGTGAGGGTTTTGCTGATACACGTCCCAGGCTGTTGCCAAGCTGCTGTAGACACTTGCTCGTAGTGACAGTAGGTCAGCGGTGAGATTTCCGATGGAATGTAGAACGCGATCGTTTGGTTTCTCGCCCTCTTTGAGGAGAGCTGCGACTTTCTTCTGGACACCGGCGACAACTGCGCTGAGTCCGCCCACAGCTACACCGAGAGGGATTCCTGCCATTTTGCGCAGAATGGCATCGTGGGGACGATGCATTGGGCCGTCGAGTTTCGGTTCGTGCAGGGAAAAGGTTCTCTCGGTAGGGATGATGAGACCCTCTGCGCTGTAATGCTGACTACCTGATCCTTGGAGCCCCCAAGTGTCCCAAGTCTGCTCAACCTTGACTGATTGTTTGTCGAGTACTGCAATGCGCCAGGTCCATTCGCTGGAGTCGTGGGCGAAGTATCGAACTCCCCCGAGCAACACGTCAGCATGGTCGATGCCTGAGCCGAATTGCCAGCGACCGTTTACTTGGCAAGTCCCGTTTCCGAGATCGACGGCCGTACCTTGAGGGTGAATCCAGCCGGCACTAATCAGTCCGGATGTGGGGAACACTTCTTCGCTCACGGAGGATGGTAGGAAGCCTCGGTAGATTCCTGAGTCCATGCCAATCATCACGCACCAGGCTAAACTGCCGTCGATCGTGCCTAGCTCTTCTAAGACTCGCGCTTGGGCTGCCGAGGTTAGTCCGCGGCCGCCTTGTTCCGTGCTGAGCGCGAGGTCGAAGAGTCCGCCGGTGCGCAGTAGTTCTACGCAGCTGTCAGGCAAGCGTCCGCCTTGTCGGGCTTTCACGCCGTGGTCTTGCAGTTCTAGACGGTGTTCCTGGACCCATTCCAGGACTTCCCATACGCGATCCTCTTCGGCAAAGAAGTAATCGTCTTGCTGTTGCAGCATTGTTTGCAACATCTGCTCTCCTGTCTTGTTGGCCCTACAGGGTGGACCTAGTTCTTAGTGGTGTTGCAGGCACTTCTGTATGCCCCAGCTCAAAGGTTGGTGGCGGTTTGAGCCGGTTCGTTATTCTGCTCCGGCGGTAACGTAACGATTACTTGCAAAAACTCGGGTCGGGTCAATCACTCGACTAATCCTTTGTGCAAGGAGAGCGTCAATGCTCCGGCCTTGATCGGCATAGTCTTCTCTGGTGTGCCCTGTATCAACTCGGTAGGGTACGTATCCTGAGTCGACGAGCTTGGAAACCATCCGGTCAAATACTTGGTGGGCGTCATTGGAACCGGTCTCGTCACGCTGGAATGAGAGCGCTACGACCAGGTCCACGGTGTCGTGGTCAAGTACGTTCACGGTAGTTCCGGCTCTTACGTTTGTTCCGACGATGCTTTGTCGGACAATTTCGATAGCTTTGACGACATCTCGACCATGCATGGGCAGGAAGGGCAAAGCGAAGATCCAGCCGGTCCCGTGTTTATCGGCGCCTTGTGTTGATGCGTTGAGTGCGTTGCGTACGATGGTTTCGCTATTGCTGGTGTCACCGTCGTACAAGCTGATGACAGCGGACATGAGCGGGTCATCATTGACTTTTGAGGCCGGCACTCGTTGTGGTTGGATGCTTCCGAGGCGCCGCCAAAGTTCTGAGATTTTGGCTTGTGCGATCTGCTCAGGACCATCAATGCACGCGTGAATGGCAATCCTTGCTTCACGGGCTCCGTAAAGTGAACTTGATTCTTCGTCGTAGATCTTTGTGACGCCGCTGAGAATTCCGTCTCCAACTAGGGTGCGTAGTTGGTCGACTACCGTTTCCATTGTTCCGGGGTCGACGGTGAAGGTCACGATCTCGCGGCGGGAAGGACGTGGTCGAAGGCTAATGGTCGCGGCGGTGACTACCGCAAAGTTTGATTGTGTAAATAGGTGAAGCGACGAAGGGCCCAGTCCCCAACGATTCGCCGCGAGCGATCCCACGTTAGGCCACCACCCAACTGTGCCAGCGGTGCCATCAGGTAGAACGACTTCAACTCCTAGTAGATCGTGCGTTCGTTGGCCGTGAAGGCCGACTCCGCGATCCATCATGTTTCCAACAATTGAAGTTTGGCCCGAGGAGGCAGTGCAGTTGAGAAAACGTGATGTTCCTTGAAGCTCAGCACTGAGCTGATCCTGTGTAACGCCAGCTTCTACAACGGCGAATCCTCGCTCAAGGTCAATGATCCTGATCTTGTTGAGTCGATGTAGATGTACAAGATCAGTATTTGGTGTGGGGCTCGATGCTGAACCGAGTCCCCAGTTATATCCGCTGGAGACGACGCGTAGCGGGAGGTTGATGCTCGCGTTGTGTGCTTTGAGCAGTTCTTGGACTGCGGCGACATTTTCTGGCTCGAAGACTGTTCCTGGTTGAACTGCAGGAAACTCGCTGACGTTCATTCCTTGGAGGCGGTTCATGCGGACTGCCCCCACTCACGGTTACGGTCTGATTTGATCGCGACATATGAGTGTTCATCGTCAAAGGTTGCATCCGGGGTGATCAAACGTGCCCGACGAACCGATTCCAAAGAGTATCCAGCTTTAATTGCAGTGCGTACAGAAGCGGAATTTGCTGGTTTGATTCCAAGCTCAATCCTTTGAATTCCTGCAGATTCAAAGGCCCAGTTGGTAAATACTTTGAGCGCACGCGCGGCATAGCCCTGCCCACGATGATTTGGCATCGTGGCATATCCGACGTCAAGAACTCCTGGTGGGACGAGTCGACGCATGGACAGCTTCGCGACGGGTGGACCGTCCATCTCAGTGCGAGCGATGAGGAGCGATGTATCCCCAAGTCTCCAGCCTAGGTAAGCTTCTGCAACAAGAGTTTGAATCGTCGCGTCTGATGCAGCGGGGAAGAGCGCGTGCTGGCGTGTTCCTTCGTCCATTTCATTCGCGCATAAGTCAATGCAATCAGTGACTCGTGGGTGCGTGAGCACAAGCCCCTGGCCGCGGATACAACCGTCTTTCAGGACCGGGAAAAACATCTTAGGTTGCTGGCTTATCTGCTGACCTTCTGATGGAGCTGCCCATCGCGAGTTGCCCAGATGTGTCCACCCTTCGCCAATCAGCCGTTCCACCTCCTGGCAGTCGCCCATTGTCACAATCCGAACATTGGGCTCGATGCGATACTCAAGGGCTCGGTGATCTAGAGCCATCTTGTTTCCTCCCTAGGTGAGTTTTCCTAATTTGCCCTGACAGCTTCGAAAGGTCGTTGTGGAGCTGTTGGTTTTGGACAGGGCAGTACTTTCATTCTGTACTTGAAAATACAGAATGAAAGTACAGTTTTGAAAAGGTGTGATGATCAGAAAATTAGTGAATTAGTACGGAATCCAGGCTGGCCTTGGCCACACGCTCAATTAGATCAGGCTCAGCTCCTGCTCCTGCCGTTACCCTCATTCCAGATATAGCGGTAATCACCAGCATTGCCACATCTCCTGGCGACATCCCCGAGGTAACACTGCCATCCGATTGGCCGATCGTTGCCGCATGGACCATGCACTCTAGGCGCCGCTCAAGGTCGCGATCCAAGATATCTTGGATGCGCCCGTCCCGCGCGCGAAGAGTTGGGGACATGTAGGATTGCACGATCATGCAGCCTGCCGCGCGCCCCCCCGAAAACGCTGCACGCTCTTCATCCACAGCCATCTCCACGACCCGACGAAGCCGGGTCCCTCCATCGAGGTTAACGTCAGTCAGAACTGTCGCATGCGCTTCAGCCATAACCTCCGTGTAGCGTTCTAGTGCTTGAATGAAAAGCTCGTCTTTCGACACGAACGCGTTGTAAAGACTGCTGCGACGAACGCCTGCAGCTTCACACAATTGGTCGGTCGATGTTTCCTCAAAACCGTTGATACGAAACTCCTTGATAGCAGCATCAAGGGCGGCAGTGGTGTCAAAAGAGCGCGGTCTAGCCATGGGAGGAGCGTATCATGTTTTGGACTACAATATCCAATATAAGGTTCATCTCCAGGCGTCACACTCCTCAAGACCCCACCTATCGTTCACTTAGGACACATGTCATGCGTCCTGTCACCCGGAAGAGGTTTTACTTTGAAGGCACTTGTTCTCGCAGCCGATGGACTCGAGTTAGCGACCATCCCTGAACCCACACGCGAAACCCCAGATGCAGTACTCGTGGAAGTTACCCTTATATCCCTCAACCGAGGAGAGACTTCTCTACCTTGGCGCTCAGGTCAAGTTGCTGGCTGGGACGCATTCGGCACTGTTATTGAAACAAGCTCTGATGGACAGGGCCCTCCGGTCGGTTCCACCGTGACCACGTGGGGCTATTCAGGAGCCTGGGCACAACAACGGGTCGTCTCACGCCATGATCTGGCAGTCGTTGCCGGGAATATCGACCCTTATGCCGCGGCAGCACTTCCCGCAGCTGGAGTATCCGCCCTACATGCAGTAAAAACAGCCCAAATAGTCAAAGGCACACGGCTAGCCATAGTGGGCGGAACTGGCGGTGTCGGGCATCTGGCAACCCAACTAGCAGCAAGTCTCGGCGCCATCGTCACAGTCGTAACCAGAGACCCCATTTCCGCCTCAGCAGCACACACAAAATCAGCAAACTGGAACATCAATTTCACCTCTGTAGAAGACATCAATCCCTCCGCTGAGTTTGACGCCATCATTGACACTGTCGGAGGCACACCACTATCGCTTCTGACCGAACACCTGGCGCGAAGAGGCCGCGTCCTGCTCGTTGGTGCTGCAGGCGGTGAAAAGACAACCCTCGACACTTCTCAGCTCATCAAACGAAAAGCCAGCATGCACAGTCTCGACGTCCCCACACCTCTTGGAAATGACTTATCAGACTTACTCACACTCGTTTCAGAAGAGAAAATACGACTCACAGCTTCCGACGGCGGTAGCTGGGTCCGGTTAATTGACGAACCAGCTTCTCAACTCATGGGCATGGGAAAAAGCGTGTTCCACGTCAACTAATACTCAACGGAGCACGCCAGCATTCTCAAGCACACAAATCCCCGGCGAAGCGCTGATCTCCAATACTGCCCTGACCAAGCGGGGCATGCAGCATCCTGCAGGGACCGTGAGCATCATGAGCACTAAAATTCCTGTCGGCTACACGGTCGTCGGTTCATACACACCGCTCGTTACTTGAGCTGCCGTGCACGGCAAACAACCGCCCCCGGCCCAACACACAACCCGGGGTCAAATACCCCGGAACGAACCTGCAAGTTGAAGAAACCAACAGAAGCAGCAGCCATGTCCGGCAAGGTCCGCTCAACCACCCCAACCCACCACAATCAGCAACCCCATGAATCCGAAACCGACTGAATAAGGGGGCGTTACCCGGACCATACGGCCTGACCCATCGCGCTGGCCAGCATTGCTAGCAGCCTGCACCCCAAAATGGGGACATACCGCCAGCCGGACCCAGGGACGCCGGGCCTCAGACCGGACCCCAAACAACCCCTTCCATCGTCACCGCAACTGGCGAGAAACTCAGCAACTGGCGAGCGGTTCAACAACCAAGAATGTGCGCCCGCCCAAACTAGACGCGCACAGCAGCTTCAACGCACCAGATTACTTAGCCCACAAGAACCCAAACAGCACGCAGCAGCAAGAAGGCCTTCAGGATGGCGCCAAGCGGCTACGCACGGTATGTCCCCACCAGACAGCAAAAACCAACCGAGTGCTTGTTCGATAACACCCCAATCTTCATGAAGATCTGCATCAGACGGGAGATTATTGAATGGCAGGTCCAATTTGCGTGAAGGAGTCATAAATGAGTGCAGCAGATGATGAGTTTCTTGGCGTCGGTCTATTTACTGAGATCAGGACTCTCCAACGGGGGACTGTCGCAGAGCCTCAACCAATAACGAAATTCGCTGCTAAGAATGTGGAAGATCATGCACGTTCTAACGACGGCACCACTCATGATGCTGTGGACCGTGATTATATGATCTTTTCGGATAGCTCAGGTTTCATGACTGCGCCGCATTCGCACGTTGAAGCTTATCGACGCTATTGGGCTATTCAATCTTTCGATGATGATGGACAAACTATCCGTTGGGTGGAGAGTCGGCAGAAAGATTTCATGACACCGCTTAACGTGTCTCGAAAGGAGCTCAATGCAATTTGTAGAGAGCGACCTGTGACGTTCAAGGGTTTACGTTGTCCAAGGTGTAATGAGCCGGTTCGGATTCATAGTCGCAGAGAAGCAGTAGACGCGATCTGTTCTCCGAGTGGTTATTGCGGAAGTTGTTGGCGTAGTTACTGGGATGAACTAGTGCAGAGAAACGACCGTGAACGCGATGAGAGGATGCTTGAATCGCAGAAACAGGAACGCAAGCTTCGCCGAGTTTTCGAGAGCACTTCTTGCGAAGATTCACACCTTTCGGAGTGCCTGAAGCTTTTAAGCACTTCTGCTCTAGAGCTCTATCTAGACCTGAAGCAAAAGTCTGATAATCCTGAACAAGGATTCTATCGAGAAGAGCTTCCAGGTCATTCTGTGTATCTGATTAATCCGTGGCTTGAAAGACCGCAGGACCTCGCTTACCAAGACCGTGGTCCTGATCTGTTTTCGCTATCCAGGCACAGGCTGATTGAGCCCGAGCGGCTGAATGGGTTCGTTACTTTGACTCAACATGGCCTGATAGATCCCAAAGGGCTCCCTCACGTCGCTTGGGTTGTGCACAGCGCGCCAGATGGCTTTCCAGTTGAAGAAGAAGTTCAGAGGCTCCTACGAGAAGTTCAGGGGAATTAGCTTGGATGCCGCATTCGCTTTCCTGAAAACATCCCCTCGTTGATATGTAGCCGAGCTACGACTGGGGCAGCTCAGCTTCGCTTCTCTCGATGCAGAATTCGTTACCTTCTGGGTCTCGCAGAGTAACCCACCCTCGCCCATCAGAGGAGCGGTGGTCCTCATAGATCGATGCACCCAATTGGATGGCTCTTTCTACTTCTGCGTCTCGGTAACGTTCTGTGGGCTGCCAATCGATGTGCACTCGCTTCTTGACTATTTTTCCTTCCGGCACATGGATTAACAGTAGCCCAGGCAGAGGATGAGGAGCCTTTACCAAAACTTCTGGATCCCCAGGCGCATCAATGTCGGAGACTGGCCAGCCGGTCATACGGCTCCAAAAGGTCGCAAGAAGATAGGGATCAGCGCAGTCAATGGTCAAATGGCGAAATCTCATGGTTGCTCCCTCCTCTTCCAAGCGGGCGGCTACAGTCCAGCTCTTCCGTTATCTCTTCAAGAGCCTTTACTCTGCCACACCGAGAATAAGAAGCATAGGCTTGAGGTGACGAATCAAAGATCCGAAACGCTTCAGGTTCACTGCCAATAGTTGCACCAACTAACTCAGATATGAAACGGTAGAAGCTGTGAGTTGATTGCCGTAATTTCCGGTTTCATCTCATGATTTATGCGCATTCCCCCAAGATGGCGCATGAATCAGTTGCTTGGCAGTCCCCCAAGATGCCAAGCAATAGTATCTGGATATTTACTACCTTAAGGTGTTCTGGATGCGACCAATGTAGGGATGCTTTGCACCAGCGATGCATCCCTACTTTTATGCGCGTCATGCGAAATCCCTAGGATGTTCAATACGAAAGACGTAGCGTAGTTCCATGGTTGGGTGGGACTTTTCAAGGCATCCTGAATGGGACATGATGTACGCGGCAGGACTTACCGTGCGTGAGATCTCCACCTGGTGCCACCAGATCTACAGCACCGTGCATCTGCACCTGCAGGTCAGGGAGAAGTACTCGCCAGGTCTTCGCGCACAGCATGAAGCGGCGCTTGCCCAACGCAGTCCGAATTTCGCGACCACTAAGTGGCGCAACTGGCTGGAGGCGGCCATCACCTTTTATAGAGCTCACGGTCGGTTGCCCGCAGCCAGCGAAGATCCAACAGAGCAATCGCTGTACTTGTAGGTGTGCCAGCAGCGGCGTACACACGAGCATGGGACATGCCGCTTTCAAAAAAGGTGCTGCTCGAAGCACTGTCTGGCTGGGATCAGAACACGCATCAGTTGCAGCTCGATCAGTTATGGCAATCCCATCTTCAAGAACTGACCAACTTCGTTGATGCTCACGGTCAGATGCCCAGATACAAGAATTATTCTTCCGAGCTTGAGCATCGGCTAGGCGTTTGGCTGCATAACCAGCATCAACGCCGGTCCCAAGGAAGCCTTGTGGCTTGGCGGCTTGAAGCTTTGAACGCTGTGGCGCCTGGTTGGCGTAGCCGCAGGTAGCTCCAGAGCTGTTAGATGCCGAAAATGATGGCTCGTTGCCAAATTATTCGGCAACGAGCCATCATTCTCATAGTCCTAGTAGCTCTCTGGGATTTTTTAATGTCATCTGTTGATAGCCTGCTTCAGAGATTTCAAGATCATTGGCCCAGCTTCGAGATAGTCTCCTGTACTCGCCCGGCGATGGTTTGTCTTCCTGACCGAAATCTGAACTGAGTATCAGTCGAGGATTCGCGGCAAGAAGGTCCGCCATGTGCTGTATCTCTTGGTGCCTTTGCTGAAGAGTTAGTGCTGTGAGCTCAATATAGACACTCTCTTCTTGAGCGAGGTCCGCAATGTCCTCAACGCTAAATCCTGACATTGGATGAGTTGCGTGGGTGAGGACGATCTTTTCAATACCTGCGGACAAGGCTTCTTCAATGACGCGGTGGCTGTCTTCTCGGTTGCAGTGACCTGTTGCCAGCACGACCGGTGCTCCACCCATGGAACTTAGAGTCCTTTTTAGGGCGTTGCTCGGGTGGCCGTTGGGATCAAAAAGTGGTTGAGAATTTTGTTGGTCAAGGTTGATTCTTGAGTGGAACGTTTCTCTGTGCAGTTTTGATTTGTGGTTGGTTATTCCAAGGGTAGGTAAGTACACCATGAGTCGAGCTGGGGTATCTTCACCGTGTGCGAAGAGTGACTGTTCTACCGTTTGAGGTTTCAAGCCTCCTGCCAATTCGTTGAGAACCACAGCGCCCGATACTGGTAAGCCCTCTTGTCGGGCTTCCCAGGTTTGCGCAGCGGTAGAACCGAGGTGGCTTTTGATGACGGCCCATCCATTGATATCCGCGAAGCGTTTTGCTGCTTCTCGTGTGGTGTACTTGCGACGGTAAATGTCAGGACCGGCATGGAAATGAATATCAATGAGCGACAGGTCCGGGTTACCCTCGGGCACCGCTAAGTTCCCATGGTTTGGCGTATCCGAACTTTTCGCGTGCTTCATCGAGGCGGAGACCGTTCTTTACTCCATTGGCGATTCGCTGTTCGGTTTCATCGACTCGTGCAGCACGCTCGGCGACCTCGCGCGCGTGTTCCAGTGGTACTGCGAGTACCCCGTTGTCGTCTGCAACGATGATGTCGCCTGGGCGGACGTGGGTTCCCTCGATCGTGACAGGGACCTGAGTATCTTTGAGTTCGACCCTGTTTTTGCCGCTGACCATGGTGACTGCGCTGCTGAACAGGGGGTAGCCTGCTTCACGGTTTTCGGCGATGTCACGTGCCGATCCGTAGACGGCGGTGCCGGCGAGGTTGCGGGACTGTGCAACAGTCATGAGCAGTGAGCCCCAGGTCGTGCAGGTGGTGCTCCCTGCATTATCTACGATTACAAAGGACCCTTCAGGTACCTCATCAAGGTAGTTCGCTGCGTTCCTGAATTCTTGGTTTGATTCGCGAATTTCCTGGTATTGAACGGTGTAGGCGATTCCCGCGGCGTGCGTTCCTGGGACTCGTGCGTGGAGTCCTGGTAGGACACCGGTAATCCCCAAGCTGTCGAGAGCATCTGCGACCGATGCAGTGTCCAGTGTTTTGAAGACTTCGACAAGCGCGATGATGTTCTTCTCATGCTCGCTGCCGGGGGCGGCAGTGGAGCTGTTCAGAGCGTTCGATACGGCCTTGGCGGTGCCTGTGGTGGAGGCGGTTCCTCCGAGGTCGTAGGTCAATGTTTTCTTCTCTTTCAAGACTGTGCGGCTGGCGTCGATGAGCTGTTCGCCGGGGATGGAGTAGTTCAAGTGATCGAGCATCTGCGCAATGGCGAGAATCATGGCCATGGGGTTGGCTTTGTTTTTTCCTGCCATAGATGGGGCGCTACCGTGCACTGGTTCGAAGTAGCTGCCGTGATCGCCGATGTTTCCGCTTGGGGCCAGGCCAAGGCCACCCATCACGCCGGCGCCTAAATCAGACAGGATGTCTCCGAACATGTTCTCGGCAATGATTGTCTGGAATCGTTCGGGACGGCGAACCATCCAAAGAGCCAACGCATCGACGTTGAGGATCTCGGTCTGGATCTGTGGATATTCACGTCCGATAAGCTCCAGGCGTTCACGCAGATAGTTGCTGCTGTTCCTGAGGACGTTTGGCTTGTCTGCCAAGCTCAGCAGTTCATGGCCATGCTTGGTGGCATATTCAAAGCCAAACCGGAGGAGCCGGTCAATTCCTTGTTGCGTCTGCAGTCGGAGGGATACGCTCGTGTTCTCCGCTCCGGATGCGGCTGCGTTCGGGTGGTTTTGCACTACTTCCCAGAGGGATTGGGGCAGCCCGTGGTAATCGAAGCCAGCGTAGAGTCCTTCCGTGTTCTCGCGGATCACGGTGAAGTCGAACTTGTTGTCAATGAGGTCTGTAATGGGGCGGACGTTCGCGTAGAGTCCTAGTTTTTGCCGAAGCTGCAAGACCGGGGATTTGAATTTCAGTCCTGTGCCGCGAAGTTCAGGGATAAGCTCTTCTTCTGCTTCTCGTAGCGGTTTACTGGTGATTGCACCGAGTAAGCATGCGTCTGAGCTGGAAATGAGGTCCCAGGTCCGGTCAGGTACTGGGGTGCCTTCGCTCTTCCAAAATTCCCATCCCACGTCTCCATAGGTGAAGTTGATGGGCAGGCCTAATTGCTCAACCACTTCGATTGCAGCGTCAGTAACTTCTGGGCCGATGCCATCTCCAGGGAGGACTGCCACAGTTTTTGGTTCGTGTTGCGCAAGTGGTGAACTTGATGGTTCGTTTGCTTCTCGTGTAAAGCTCATGCGTTTCCTTTCAGGAATTCTCTGATCACGGCCCGGACCTTTTCAGGTTGGTCGCTGTGGGGTCGCATCCCTGAGTCAGGTATTTCGTGAATGTGGTGGTGATTGGAATCGGTCAAATGCTGGCGACCTACTAATTGCGAGCAGGCGCCTGTGAAACTCAAGATGGTGCCGCGGTGACTCGCGATGTGATCGCTGACATCGAGACCATGGAGAAGTCGTAGCCCTGCTGAAAGTCGTGAGTTGATCCGTTCGTCACAGGCCACTTCGATTCCGGTGTTTTTGGTGCTGGTATTCGATGCTTGGACTCGATGATTCAGAAGTTCTAGTGCCGCTGAAGTCTGGCCGGTGGCGGCAAGATTCGCGATATCTTCCAGTCGACTTTCGAGTTGCTCGTCGGCAATTGTTGGAGCAGAAACGAGAAGAACTTGTGCAGTGGGATTCAAGGAGGGCAAGAGTCCTTGGAGCAAAGCGCCGCCAAGTGCATTACCTGCGTATAGATCGAACTCTTCGAATCTTTCGAGTTCGGTTCTCCACCGTTCGACAAAGTCCATGAACTTATTCGCATGTGGGTGCAGTAAGGACAGCGAATCTACTACTGTCACTGAATACCCGAGGCTGGTCAGTTCGTTGATGATGGGAAGAAAGAATCTTCCTTCGTCCCAGGTGGGAATCACGGGGGCAAAGATCAGCGCTTTCTTGCCCACAGACAGTGTCCTAGGCTCATACCTTGCGGTTTGGATCGTCAAGGCGCTTGTCATTTGGCCCCCGAAAGGGACCTTGCAGTTGCTATAGCTTCGCTATGGCGTCCCAAGATTGCTTTGCGGTGCTCGACCGAAAGATCGTAGTGCCCTAAAACAAGATCTGGAAGTGGCAAGGATGGCTGGCTCTGTGGCACAGCTGCCAGCAGCTGGTCTGCCAGCTCCAAAAGCGCTCCGAGGTTGAGCTTTTGAGCTGCCGCAAGGTTGGTACGTTCTAAGTAAGCAAGCCATTGTTCGGCAATGAGGTTGCCCGGGCCCTTCCCCATGCCCTGCAACGATGAATCAACCCACGTCGCACCGGCGTCAACACCGGCAATCGTATTGGCCAGCGCCAAGCCGAGATTGTTATGGGTATGAAGGCCTATCGGCTGCCCAGTGAGGCTCTGAATCAACGTTGTCATCGAGATGGCCTGGCTTGGGGACATGCTGCCGTTCGAATCGGCCAAGTACACAACCTCGGCGCCAGCATCAGTGGCCGCTGAGGCAACTTCGGCAATCCTTCGTGCCGGCCACTGAGTAATCCTCGCGAAATTCGTCCCGACTGTGAACCCGATTTCTCGGGCTTGCCGGATAAAAGCCAGCCCTGATTCATAGTTGTGCGGTGGGAGTATGATCCTCACCAACCGTGCTCCTGCCGCATACATCTCAGGTAAATCCGGGGCAGAAATGTTCTTCGGGTGAAGAATCAGGGCTACTCGCTCAGCCCCGATCTCTCGGGACATGGCCTGGATGAAATCATTGTCACCGCGCCCAGTCAGTCCAAGATTCGGCGTCTGGCTAAAGGATCCATTGCGATAGGCAATTTCGACCCAGTCGAATCCAGCTTCCGCACTGAGTCGCGCGTGGCTCTTGGCATAGTCCAATGAGAAATTAAAATTGTTCCGATACCCACCATCACGCAGGGTCACATCAATGTTCGTGATTTTCATACAGCGTCTCCTAAAGAACAGCCAGCTGCGGAACTAGATAATGGGCAATGTGCTGGGCGGAGATCCGCCCAAAGACCAGCGAACGAAGAACAGAAGTAGCTGGTGGATACTCGTTGTAATAAAGTCCCGTAGCTTCTCCTGCCGCATACAGGCCAGGAATTGGGGTGCCGTTAGGAGTCACCACCTGGGCGTTGAGGTTCGTGCGAACTCCCCCGTAGGTGAAGCAAATTGCTGCAGTGACCGGTACGCCGATAAAAGGAGGAGTATCCAAAGGGACAGCCCAATTGGATTTGGGAGGAGTGGCCCCCGAAGTGGACTTTCCATCAAGGCGAGTAGGGTCAAATGCAAGATCGTTAGTCGAAGCATTGAACTCATCGACGGTTGCCTGAAGTTTGGACGGATCAATATCCAACTTGAGTGCTAGATCAGCAAGTGAATCAGCCTGTTCAGGTGGTACATCGCTCAAAAGCGAGTTGTAAATTCCCGCAATTTCCAGGGTCTTCGCATCAGCAATCCAATAAGCTTCTTGCCCTTGGTTCTTCCAAATTTCGTACCCGACCTTCTCGAAGGTGTTATCCCAGGTGTCCTGGCCCTCATCAATAAACCGCTGAAGATCACTATTCAAGAAAATTCCGGTACTAAATCCGTACAGTACCGAATCGGCTTTTGACGTCCTGGTATCAACGGGCTCTGCGTGAATTCCATCGAACTGGCCAGCAGTATCAGCTCCTAGCTCGGTAGCCATACGCAGTGCGTCACCACGATTATTCGCAATTCCCGGGGCAATCAGCGGCAGCTCACTGGCTCGCTCGCCGATGTATTGGGTCAGGATCTGCGGGTTTCCCTGGAAGCCGCCCGAGGCGAGAACCACGGACTTGCTCTTCAGAGAGGTGGTCGTTCCGTCGAGGTTTCGGACCAGGAGTCCGTTGATTCTCCCGTCAGCGTCGGTCGTGAGCCGCAGCGCTTCTGTTTCATAGTAGATGTCTGTGCGTTCATCTTGGTCGAGCACAGAGCCGAGGTTTTCAACGATCGATAGTCCGCCACCGTGAGGGCTGGCAGGTGGGGTCATTGATGGCTGTCCCGCGTCAAAGGTGTGTGGCAGTGGGAAGTCTTCGAAGACGACGTTAATCCCGTAGTTTTCGATGAATTCAATCGTTTCTGGGGTTTTCTCAGCCAATACTTTGCAGTATGCGTCGTCGACTAGCCCGTTAGATACTTCTGACAACTTTGAGCCATAGTTGGTATCTAGCTGTCGTTCCTGATTGATTCGCAGGAATGCTCCGGTCCATCGGGTTGCCCCGCCGCGGTCTTTTTTCTTGGAGCGTTCAATGATTGCGATACGCGGGTTGTCTGGTCGTTCTGCTGTTGCTTCGAGATAGGAGACTGCTGTGGAGAGTCCGGCAGCGCCAAATCCTACGACTACTAGATCGTAAATGTCGTGGTTGATTTCGGTGGTCATTGGAGTTTCCTCGTGGTGAGTCGTTTGTGGGTGTGGTTACTTGCTAGGCGAGATCACTCGGCTAGTGCGGTAGAGCCGGTATTTGGCGCCTGTGGTGGTTTCGCCAAAGGTGTTGTAACGATCGAGGAATTCTTGGTCTTCGAAGATCTTGTTGAAGGCATCTTCGTCGCTCCATGCGGCCAAGTTGATGATTGCGTCACCGTCGGTGCTGGTGAGGAGTCGGGAGCCTTGGAACCCTGTAGCGGTTGATGAGACGTGTTCTACGGCTTTGGACAGGGCGTCAATCGATGACTCTGGTGATTCGGTGGTTGCGACGTTGACCAGAAAGACTCCGGGGGTAGCTTCTGGGGTAGTGACGATCCCTGGGCTCACGTTTTTTGCCGTAAAGGAGCTGGTCTCAAATGACGCGATGTTGTGGACCTTCCAAGGGTCCCCTTCGATGAATTCGTTCAGCGTCTCTTCGTCAAGATCGGCAGTGATGATCGTTGCTCCGCCGTTGTCGTTTGGTCCGCTCAGTAGGATGCGTCCTAGGTCTGAATGGGTGCGTACCCAGGCTTTGTGGGCGACCATGTGTTCTTTGATTTCTTCTGGGGAAACAAGGTAGGTGAGGTTGATGATGTGGATCATGGTGTGCTCCTTGGGGTGGTGATTTTATTTGTTGCTGGAAATGGCAGGATTAGACGCGAATGGCAATAGTGCGGTTTAGCAATTCCAAAGTTTGGATGGCTTCCTGGACGGTGCTGTTGATGATTGCGCCTGCCGGCTCTACTTCGGTGATGAGGTCGATGACTTCCCCTGCGAAAAGCGCTCTTTGATTGGCATCGTCTTCTTGAACGGCCTTGGTCCATGCTGGTTCGATCGCTGCACGAGCTTGTGCCAGTTCTTCGTCGCGTCCCGTCCACTGCTGGACAAAGTCGTTGGTTACCGATCGGGCGGTGTAGACCTCGTCCCAAGGAATTCCTCGAACAACGTCAAATGATCGGGTATTGCGCAGTTCGGGTGCAGTGGCGTTGAGGAGTGATGAAGTGAAGGCGGGGGTTGCTAATGATTCTTGCGATAGTGCGAATCGGGTCCCCATCATGATTCCGGATGCTCCGAGGCTCAGGGCTGCTGCTAGGCCGCGGCCGTCGGCGAATCCGCCGGCTGCTACTACCGGGACCTGATGTTCGATAGCGTCAACGACTGCTGGGATCAGTGGCAAGGTGGCTTGGGTTTTGTGGTGTCCACCGGCTTCGGCACCTTGGGCGACGAGAACCGAGGCCCCAGCGTCTTTGGCGATGATTGCTTGCTCTACGTCGTGTACCTGAACTACTACTTTGGCTCCGGTGTTCGCTGCGGAGTGGACGAAGTAGCCCACTTGGTGTGCGTCGCCAAAGGAAAGCGCGATGACCGGAGGGGCATAATCCAGAACTTTCTTCCATAGTTCAGGGCGTTCAGCGAATGTGAACATGACACAGCCAACGCCCCACGGGTTGGTTAGGTCTTGCAAAGGTGCCACGTTGTGCTCGATGAAGTTGGCGTCGCCGTAGCTTACGCCGACAAGTCCAAGTCCACCGGCTTGGGAAACGGCTTTTGTGAGTGATGAGCCCGAGACTCCGCCCATGGGGGCGCTGATGATGGGGTGGTCTATCCCTAGCAAAGTAGTCAGTTCGTTGGAAATCATGGTGCCTCTCAAGGAATGTGTGGCTTTGATGCGCCGGAAAGTTCCGTTGATTCGAGGCTATTGCCAGAGGATAGTTGCAGTCTAAGACTAAATTTTTATGGGACGTATAGCGTTTTACCTATATTCTGACTTGGCATTATTATTACGTAAACATGAACTTAACGCCACGTCACGAGGGTTGCGCAAGTGCGCGCATCTCGTAACGTGGCGTTAAGTTTCTGGTATGAAGTTGTTTTCCCTCTAGGTCAGGCCGACTGCCAGTTGCGCAGGGCAGCTGCTTGGCGCAGGAAGTATACGTTGGGCCCTTCTGCCATGGTGACCAGCGCTATTTTCTCGCGGGGTGGTGTTGTGGTTGGCAATCTTCGCCACACCAATTCTTGATCGTCTTTAATCGACGAGTGAGGCCTCAGCGCGACAAGGTTAGGTGTGGTTCTTAGCGCATGAATGAAGAGTGCGTCTTGCTCTTGATCAATTGCGAGCAGCTGGGCTTTCCATCCCATAGTTGCCAGTTGTATTGGGATGAGCTCCGCATAGCCAGGCGCGCAACCTGCGTCGTACCAGATCAATTGTTGTGTAATGAGCTCCGACCAGGACAAGCATTCCGTGGTTGCCAATGGGTGGTTCCGGTGGAGCACCACTCCTAGCTCCTCATCTTTGATGACTGTGTGCACGAGATCCGGAGAGACGAAAGGAAGTCGGACAATCCCATAGGCGAGCTCGCCGTGTTGTAGCAGACGAAGCTGTTCTGCCGTCGCGATAGATTTCATTTGTAGTCGTGGAACTGGAGCGGTGTTCACTTGGTATTCCGCCGAGTCCGTGAGGCCAATCTGTACTTCGTTGAGTACTTCTGTATGGACTCCACCGCATACTCCGACAGTCCATATTCTGGGAGATAGGGATGCTGCTGCAATGGCTCCTCTAAGCAGGCCCGGGATTCTTTGCACTTCTCGTAAGAATGCGCGACCGTTCAACGTGAGGTTCATGCCACGGGCGCTTCGTTCGAAGAGCGTTGCGCCTACTCTTTGTTCGAGTCGTTTGATCTGTTGGCTAAGGCTTGGTTGTGCAATTCGTAGTTCTTGAGCGGCTGCTGACACTGATCCAGCGCGGACCACTGTCAGGAAATACCGCAGATGTCGCATATCAAAATCGTCCACGTGCTGAGCATGGAGCATTGCTTCATCAAGGCGTTCAAGTTCCGCAAATGAAGCAGTGAGTGGAGCTTCGGAATTCAACGAGAGATCTTGTTCTAGTTCACGAGTGATAACGCTCATTTTTCCTCCATTAAGACTTCGCAGGCATGTGACGCTGGCTAGGCCTGTCGCTCGTACTGGCGACAGGCCTAGCTTGGCAGAAATAAGTGGACTGGACGTGAATAACACGTTCCGCATGCCTTTTGAGGTCATGAAGGCGTAATGCTCTTAATGCATGGTCTTAGATTTTCGATCGCTCGATGACGCTGATATTTTCATCAGCTTGGAGCATCTGAGAACAGGTGTGGTGCCTTGAAGACTTCAGCCGAGGAAGACTGAATCCAGGCAACATACTCCTTAGCATTCCCGTCCAACTGCTCGTCTGAATTATCCCCCACGCCGTTGAGGAAGAATCCTGGCTTGTATTCCATACCCACCCTTTTTGCGATGGCTTCAAAAGGAGAGGTCAGCTCCTCCATGGTGCGGTGGTACTTCCCGTCGGATGTATAGTCGTGTGGCCGCGACCATGTTGATATAGCTAGGCCTAGTTCTTTTCCTTCGAGTGCAGTCCCTCCTGGGCCGTAGGCCCAACCGTGTTCCAGCACTTCATCGATCCATGTTTTTAGTATGGGTGGGCAGTTGTACCAGTAGAACGGGAATTGCCAGATGATCCGGTCATGGGCTTCAAGTGCTTCCTGTTCGTTGGGGATGTCAAAGTGTCCATGAGCGATCGTTTCGGCCAGAATCCGGATCGTGACGTCGCTGTTTTGACGTAATTCTTGTACCCAGCGTTGGTTGACACGGGACTTTGCCAGGTTTGGATGTGCCACGATAACGAGTGTTTTCATGCTGTTGCAGGCTCCTTTGCTTCTGCATCCGTTGTCGCGAGTGCTTTGCTGCTGATGCGCACGGTGACAAGGGCTATTGCTGCGGCTGCGCTGAGGATCACGGCGAAGGTGCTGACGGCGGCAGGCAGGCCGGTTTGGTCTGCAAGGTACCCGGTGAGTACTGGGAGCAGTGCTGCGGGGATATATCCTGCGATGTTCAGTGCTGCGTTGGATTCCGCTCGATGGCTGCTCGGGACGTTCGTTGAAATGAGTGTTAGGCCTGCAAGTTGTCCGAGGCCTTGGGCGATACCGGCCAGGAGTGCTGAGGCGAAGAACAAGGAAGGGGTTCCGGCACCACTAGCTGTGGCGATAAGAAGCAGCATCGATGCCAGCGCGGCACTGGAGCTGAGAAGGAGATGGCTGCGTGTGGAGAGCTTCGCCAGCGCGAATTGGATTCCTGTCGCAGCAAGGAACATGCAACAAGCGGTCAACCCAGCGAGCAGCGCGTCTGATTGGTGAAGGATCTTACTGAGAACCGAGGGCCCGAGTGAGAGGACGAAGGACGTGGCCGTGATGCCTGGTGCGAAGGTGGCAATTCCCCAAGATATTTCTCTTCTGTTTTCCGCTGGGGGCGCTGGGAAACGCCACCGAGACGTGCTGGGGTTCGCGGGTGGCTGCAGGGGTAGCGACCAGGCGATGACTAGTGCGATGGCACTGGTGATTGCAAGGGCTCCGAAGACCACTGGCTGCGGGGTGGTGGTGAAGCTGATAGCTGCTCCGGCAAGTAGTGGGCCCACTCCTGCTCCGAGAACCATGGCCGCTGAAGCGATGAGTGAGGCAGAGCGCTTGCGGTGTTCTGGGGCGAGGTCGACGACTGCAGCCATGCCCGCTGTCACGATGGAACCGACCGCGATGCCGGCGAACAGCCGGGCGAAAAGTAGCGCTAGAACGTTGTCGGCAGTGAGAAAGATGAGGCTTGAGGCAACGGAGAGTGCAAGGCCTGGGATGAGGACGACTTTGCGGCCTTTTCTATCAGCGATTCTTCCGGCGAAGAGTAGTGCGCCGATTAGTCCTGCGATATAGGTCGCGAACACAATCGTCAGGGTTCCGGAGCTGAAGCCCCAAGTGCCCTGCCACTGGACGTAGAAGGGTGTTGCGGCGTTGGAAAGGGCGAAGACTGCGATGACCACGAGCGCTGCTGCGATTGATTTGGTCAGACTGGGTGTACTTGCTTGTGTTGACACACCAAATTCCTTAGTTCGAATTTTCTCGTACAACAGTGAGCGTAGCGGAGTTTTCATTAAAGTACGACTATTTTCGAACTATGGGTAATATTGCAGTCATGACGAAGCTAGCTGCCACATATTCTGAACACGAAACTCCCGAAGGAATACCCGCACCCCTCCCTCAGCCGGCGCCCGAAGGGCTCAAACTAGAGAAGGTCCTTGCGGCACTCTCAGATCCTCTGAGGCTTCGCATCATGCAAAGGCTACTGACATCATCTGAAAATTTCGATCATTCTTGCAGCTGGTTCGGTTTCAATAGACCAAAATCTTCCTTAACGCACCACTTCAAGGCATTGCGCGAGGCCGGACTCATCAGCCAGCGCCAGTATGGACTCGAACGTCGCAGTAGAGTGCGCGTGCAAGACCTGAACGCCCACTTCCCTGGCCTCATCGGCCTAATCGCCAATTGGGAAGACCCGGAAGCCGTATAGGCGAAGTGTCGCAAGAAGTATTCCTGCCTTGACGAAACTCGTCACTGCAAGCGTTGCTTATTAAGATTCGATCCGTCATGAGTTGAGTCGCGGATCAGCTGACCCCAGCTCTCCCATGCGGCGGAGCGATAGAGACTCAACGCCCTCAGCTTGCCCACGCAATACTGTCGGCGCATACTTGTACCATCAGATTTTAGAATACGTGTTCTAAGTATTGGGGGTAAATTGATAGTCAATCGAATATCTGAGTGTGTGCCAATTTCCTCGGCTAAAGCAGTTGTGGCGGCTGTACTAGGCAAGGTGAGCGCGGGTTACCCGTCACCAGCCCAGGATTACAGCGATTCCAAAATTGATCTTTCTGAGATGCTGATTAGGGACCAGGTATCGACCTTCATTGTTCGTGTATCTGGTGAGTCAATGCGCAATGCGGGTATCAGTGATGGAGACGAGCTTATTGTTGATCGGTCAGTTGAACCGCATGATGGACACGTGGTTATCGCCGTGATCGATGGAGAGATGACTGTTAAGCGGCTCTCCATTGGACCTACCGGAGTAGTGCTGAAAGCGGAAAACCCTGATTATCCCGACGTACATGTTGCTGAGCTATCGGATTTCAGGATTTGGGGAGTTGCCACCACATGTCTTCATCATCTCAATTAACTGATAATCCTCATCAGGACTACATCGCACACGTAGATGTGAACAGCTTCTACGTGTCCTGCGAGCGAGTCTTCGACCCGAAGCTAGAACAGCGCCCGGTCATCGTGCTGAGCAATAACGACGGCTGCGCCGTAGCCCGTTCCGCAGAGGCTAAATCCCTGGGTATCGGCATGGGCGATGCCTGGTTCAAACTCGCAGCTGACGCTGACCGGCTTGGTCTCGTTGCCAAATCATCCAATTATGAGCTCTACGGTGAGATGAGCTCCCGCGTTATGAACCGTCGACTGTTGTGCGAAATGCAACTCGCAATCATTCTTTGACTCGGCAATAAGCGATCATTCTCATTTGCGAGGGCAGTTTTACCCAGTGTAGTTCAAGTCTTCTCGGTCGGCTATTGACCGTTGATGCATGCGCCCTTACATTGTTGTATGTGGTGCAACATTCAGATGATTTAATGCGGACTCTTCGCGCCGTGTCGGACTCGTCCAATGTGGCGTTTGTGACGCCGGAAGCGACGGTGTTTGAGGCCATGCTTGGTGGTTGGGAAAGCCAACAGCGCAGTCGGGGGCTGCGTTCCACGACTATTGCGACTCGGCGGCGTCTGATCCTGCGGTTGCAGGAGTTTTCTGGAAGGATGCCGTGGGAGTGGAATGCTCAAGATGTCGAAGAGTTTATTTCGGGGCCAGATCAACGGCTCAAGTCGCTTTCAACTATGCGGCACAATCACAATGCTATTAAGACGTTCTGTGCGTATTTGATTGATCCGAATTATGACTGGGTGGAGATTTGTGAAAACCAGTTTGGTAGCCACCCGGTGCAGGTGTGTCTGCCCTGGAATACGGTGGCACATAAGGCTCAATATGAGGGGTCTGGAAAACGTCGTCCTCTGTCCTTCGACGAGGTTGAAACCCTATTTGACACGGCCGATGCCAAAGTCGAAGAACTCGCTGCGTCAGGGAAGAAGGGCGCGCTGGCCGCGCTTCGAGACTCTCAGATATTCAAAACAGCTTATGCTTTTGGGCTACGACGAAATGAGTTAGCCCAGTTGGATCTTGCGGATCTGCACTACAATCCCGAAGCTAAACAGTGGGGACGTTATGCGGCTTTGCATGTGCGATGGGGCAAGGCCGCCGGCGGCGGTGCACCTCGACGTCGTACTGTTTTGCTCGTGCCAGAATTCGATTGGTGGGTACCGGGTATGCGGCAGTGGGTTGAACAAGGCCGTGATCGGTTTGATCCAGGAGAACTCGATGCTATTTGGGTTACCGAGCGACGGACTCGCATCTCTGGGGGTTATCTTGATCGCCGATTTGCCGAGCTTCGTGCCGAAGCTGGGTTGCCGGAAGAGCTGACGTTGCACAGTCTGAGGCATTCGTATGTCACGCATTTGATTGAACATGGGTATGCTGACCGCTTCGTGCAGGAACAAGTGGGGCACCAGCACTCGTCTACCACCTCGATTTATACCTCCGTGAGTGGAGATTTCAAGAATAGAATTTTGGCCCAGGCGCTGCGAAAAATTACCGAGGAGGAGGGGTAGGAATGATTGAGCTGCATACTACGTGGAACCTTCGAGCCATTATGGCTTCGAAAGGGCTATTCCAAACGACTGATCTTCGCCCTTTATTGGCCGAGCGAGGCGTTGAGCTGTCGCGGGAGCAAGTGTATCGGTTGGTCACAACGCCACCTCGCCGCATCAGTCTGGAAGTGTTGTCTGCGCTGTGTGATGCGCTGGAGTGTTCTAAAGATGAGCTGATTGTGACAGAGCGGCGTGAAGTCGAAGCACCGAAGACAGCCGTGGCAGAAGGCAGTAAAGCTCCTATTGGTGATCTGCGCCCGGTGCGGGCCAGGATCAGACGACCCAAGCACTAACGAAAGTTCCTCATGGATACAGTGACACAAGACATTGTCGCAATTCTGGAGTCCTATGCTCCGGAAATTGCGCCGAGTGTTCTGGCCGCCATGATCGATTCTATTGCGCCGGTCTATCGGACGCGTCGGAGGCTGTTCATCGCGATCAGCAAGCGACCCGGGATTCTGACTGGTGACGACGCAAACGTGCCCGTGACGGTTCAAGCCTTGACCGCTGCTCTCAGGGAGGCTGGGGCAGCTGCGATTGTAGTGCCGGGATGTGAGAGTTGTGGCCGAAAGATGCAGTTGCCGCATCGAGCACCCCAAGGAGGTCGCCACTGTTCTCGGTGCGAAAGAAATTATCGAGCGAGACCCTGTGTTGGCTGTGGGCAACGGCGACCCATCCATAAAAACCTCAAAGGAGAATACTTTTGCAGACCGTGTTGGAGGCTCGATCCGCGGTCGTTTGGGGTCTGTCATCGCTGTCAGGAGACGACGTCTGTCAAGAATGCCTTAGACGGGACGTTGGTGTGCAACCGTTGCTACAAACCCCCGAAAGCTCAGTGCTTTGGTTGCCAACGACTCAAACCCATAGCGCTACATCTTCAGGGCAAGACGATCTGCCCCAATTGTTACTACGGGATGCGTTACCCACGCACTTGCCCAGGCTGCGGTGAACAGAAATTCCTGACGCACATTATTGACGAACAGTTGTGCTGCGCTTCGTGCGCAGGTCAACCCGAGGTTTTGGCATGTCCGGGGTGCGGTTCCGTAGAGAACATGCGGAAGTTCCACCTGTGTATCGAATGTCACCGCCCCGAGATTATCCAGAAGATACTGGCAGACGCCGACGGGTCTGTGCGGCCTGAGCTTCGACCGTTAGAAAAGTATTTGCTGGAAGGAACAACACGAGCTGACTCCCTTGTGGGGTGGCAACGTACCAACCGTGTCAGTGCTGCGGTGCTGCGAGAATTAGCCACCGGGCAGTTGCCCCTAGAATTCGAGGCAATCTTTACCCGATGCGGAGGAAAACAAGGCGCAACGTTCTTACTCAGCATGCTCGTGACATCCGGCGTGCTGACAGACATCGATATCAACGAGGAACGATACTACCTCTGGCTGACCTCGTGGCTATCGGAACAGACCAACTCAGCCCATCGATTGCTGCTTCGCCGGTACGCGCAGTGGGGACTGTCGACTAAACCCTGGGCAGGGTACGCGATACGACCTACCGATCCCAATAACCGGTTCCATCGACTCCGATCTCGACTCCAGACCTGTGCTGAGTACCTTCAATTCGTTGAGGACCAGGGATATACGACCCTGACCTTGCCCCAAGGAGTGCTCGACGCCTACGTTGCAGGCTCTGCTAATCGTCATGATCATATAAGTCACTTCACACGATGGCTGAAAGACAACGGACTCGCCACAGCTGTCTCGTCATACCGACAAAGAAATACATTCATAAGCGCTATAGCTCCAGATGAACGATGGCGTCTAGCACGCTGGCTGCTCCGCGACGAAACCATAAAGGCACAAGACCGTGTCGCAGGGCTTTTCGTCTTGCTATATGGACAGCCGGTATCCCGAATCGTCGCCATTCCCCGATCTGCGGTGCGCTACAACAAGAAGGGTGTTTCCATAACCCTCGCCGATGATCCTATTGAGCTGCCTGAACAACTCGGGCATGCTGTCATGTTGTTGCATCGGATCCCATCAAGAACCCACCGGGACGTAAATGACACATGGTTATTCCCTGGTCGATGGCCAGGTAGACACCTCACCGCAGGGGCCTTAGGAAGCCGATTGGGGCGTTTAGGCATTCCTGTAAAACGCTCTCGAACGGCTGCACTCCTGGAACTCGCCGCTGAAATACCCGTGCCGCTCTTATCGGATCTGCTCGGTATCTCCACCGTCTCAGCTGCAGCCTGGGCAACAGCAGCAAACCGCGACTGGTTAACATACCCTGTCTTACGGATGAAGACTTGACCGGCAAGATATCCAAGACGGAGCTGATATAATCCAGGGTATGGCAGGTTCCTCTGCGGCTGCGGCCGCTGTGACGAAGATGCTCCGCTAGCGGCGGAGCACGTAGTCCTTTAATCTTTTGATGCTTCGCCGCTCTACGGCCAGTCCGGAGCGGCGCTTAGTGCTGCCCGGAGTTCTTCTGAACGATGGAGCACGACTTGGTTCCCACTAATCTTTCTTCTCAATTTAAAACCACGGCGGTGCGGGCTTGGGTGACGCTCGCCTGTCTTTCCATGTTGCAATTCTTGATCGCGGTAGATGTGACCGTAGTGAACGTTGCCCTTCCGTCCATCGGTGCCGAGTTTGGTGCCAATGCTAGACAACTGACATGGGTTGTCGTCGGGTACACGATCACCGGTGGCGGTCTATTAATGCTTGGCGGCCGGCTCGGGGACCTACTCGGGCAGCGCCGGTTGTTACTGATCGGTACAACTGTGTTCGGTCTCGCTTCACTGCTGGCCGGGCTTGCCCCGACGTATCCTATTCTTGTAGCCGCGAGGCTGCTTCAAGGGGCAGGCGAAGCGCTGGCTTTGCCAGCCGCAATGGCTGTGATTGTTCTCTTGTTCCCTGAAGGTCGTGGACGATCACGCGCGCTGAGTGTGTGGGCGGCAGTTGCTAGCTGCGGGCTGGTGCTTGGCTTCATTCTCTCCGGAGTCATCACTGAGTTTTTAGGGTGGCGCTGGATTTTCCTTGTATCGGTGCCCTTTATCGTGTTCGTCCTCATCGCTTCGGGCATTCTCATCCCGGCAGACCAGCCAAGAAGGCGCATGAAACTCGACCTTCCTGGTTCGGTCCTGTTGACAGCTGCGCCACTTCTGTTGGTATTCGGGATCGTCGAAGCAGGAGAGACTGACGGAATCCCCCGTTGGGCGGCCGTGGTCGTGCTAATCGGAGCTGTGATAGCCGCCTATATGTTTGTTGTCGTTGAACGACGGGCCACGAATCCGCTGATACCCCTGGAGTTCTTCCGCAACCGAACGCGAGTGGGGGCCAATCTTGCGACTGCTCTGCTCAGCGGTGCTTTGTCCACATCGTTTTTGCTGTTCACTTTCTACCTACAGAACCGGCTGGGGCTCAGTCCGTTGACCACAGGACTGACGCTGGTGCCACTAGCGATCTCGCTTGTTGCTGCCGCAACCTTGGTACCTCGATTCCTCGGACGATGGGGCGCGCGATTTTGCGCCGTGACCGGCATCGGGTTTACGGCTCTCGGGATGGTGGCTATCGCCATCGTCACCTACGTAGAGGCTGCGGCTATTGCGATGATTCCAGCTATGGTTCTTATCGCCGTAGGGATGGGTTTTGGGCTAGTCGGGCTTCAGTACGCGGCTGTTACTGGAGTGACCGAATCGGATGCCGGTACAGCTTCTGGAGTCCAGCGGGCGGCAGATCAGCTCGGCGGGTCAGCAGGCATCACCCTCTACATCGGTCTCGGCTTTTCTGGAGCTTCTTTCGGAATAGACCCATTTCTGCTCAGTAGTACGTTTGCCGTCATCGGGTTAATCGGGGCAGGACTGATAGCCATGCGGATATCCATGCCGCGTCATGGTGCTGAGGAAGACGCGTAGCAACGAAACCATCCGAGTCAGCCCCGTGAAAAATGCTGGGCGCATCGTGACACCGTCTTCTCCGTCTTGGCACAGCGCAGTGATAGGCCCACGACGCGCCCAGCAGGGTATATCCTGCTGTAACGCAATCGACACGATTCAATAGTGAACAAATCGATATTCGCCAGTACCAGTATCTCTGCTTAGGCGCTTCTCTGCCTGGGTGGAGGTCTACAGTATCGACGAGGCCTTCCTAGGCATCAGAGGCACTCTAGAGGAGCTGCAGGTCCTAGGTGAGAAGATCAAGGCCGAGGTCCTGCGACTCACCGGCCTGCCAGTCTGCGTGGGAATCGCGAGGTCTAAAACGCTGGCGAAAATGGCGAACAAAGCGGCCAAGCACGTGCCCGAGCTGCATGGTGTATGCGTATGGGATCGAGCACCGCGGGATACCACCGAATCACTGCTTACTAGACTGCCGGCCGTGGAGATCTGGGGCATTGGCCCTCGACTGACTAAACGCCTGCGCGGCATGGGGATCTGGACTGCTAAAGATCTCCGAGACGCCGACGCGGTAAGAATCCGCGACAAGTTTTCCGTCGTCCAGATGCGAACAGTCCTTGAGCTGCGCGGCATTCCCTGCATCCCGATGGAAGAAGAACGCGAGGTTAAAGACCAGCTAATCTTTTCCAGGTCATTTGCCGAGCCAATCGCTGATCGAGTCGGGATGGAGCAAGTTCTGGGGATCTACGCCCAGCAAGGATCTGCCAGGCTCCACCGTCACAAGAAACACGCACGTGTGATGAGCGCGTGGGCTATGACCAGCTACTACAACCAAAACCAATCGCACCAGCCAGCAGTGACAATCAAACTACCTGGTCCAACGTCTGACCCTGTCGTGCTTACCAAGGCAGCCAAAGCCCTGCTGCCGCAGATCTTAGTTGGCGTGCGCTATGCCAGAGCAGGGGTTGTGCTCACTGACCTGAGACCGGCTGCAATGCAGGAAACTTTCGAGACTTTCGCTTCAGCTCATGAAGAGAAACAAATCGGTAGCCTTGTTGAGCAGGTCCGACGAGAACATGGTGTGAAGTCAATTGGATTAGGTCTGGCTGGCTTGCAGCAAGGCCCCGTGTGGGAGATGAAAAGAGAAATGATGAGCCCGCGATACACCACCCACTGGTCAGAAGTTCTCACCGTGAAAGCTGCCTAGTCTATAACGGAGCGCTAAGGCCCCCTGCCGAGTACCCCTCAAACACTATTCCACGGTGCCGCCAGAAAATTTCATTCTCGTATATTTGCATGCGGTAGTGATGCTTGAAGAATTAGATCTTGGCGAGGAGGCAGTCGGACAGCTCTGGAGACCCTAAAAAATCGAGACATTAACCCACTTCAGACTTAATTTTCGTCCGACACACCCGAATCAACACTCACACGTTATAAAGATTCGGTTAGGTTTAAGGGCATGAGCACATCAACAACGACCCCTCGGATTGGGTACGGAATGCGAAAAGATGCAGTAACTGCAACTTATGCCATCTCGGCCGGAAGCCGAGCCAGGTTCAAAGAAATCGCTCATCGTTCTGGGATGAGCGCCGGCCACTTCCTCGAAGTCCTTGCCGATCAGTTACCCCTCGACGAAAACGGGGTTCCCTTGTTCTTGTCTGAGCAAGCAGCCGAAAGGAATGAGGAACCCAAACTCAAAGCTGGTTAAACAAAAGATGAGCGGATCAGCGCCAACCGATCCACTCATCTTAGAAGTCTGAAGCATCACTTAGCGCCAACTGAGTAATGCAGAGAAGGCTTCTAACCTTCACGATCAACCAGAAAACTGCCGTTCTGATTGATCCATATGAATCCGATCCACCGCATAAAGAAGAAAGGACTATTTAGTTAACAGCTCCCCCATTCGGGAGGGCCGTGGCCTTTGCTATGCCATAAAGGAGGTATCGCTTTGCCTAAAATCAAATATAGAGACTCTGAGGGCCTTCTGTCCACAGGGACATACCATTTTGCGAGCGAATCCACAGACTCAGCAGATGCCCAATGGAACTTCTTCGCACCCAAAATCGCCGGCCGGAACACCTACCGTTGGATGAACGCCGAAGGAAAGTACCTTCCTAACAATGAGCGTCCTATCAGCGAAGAGTCGCCAGCGCGTCCAGCTGCAGTCATGATCTATTCCGCTGAAGGCCAGGCACAGACTATCTGCCTCGACTTCGATGCGAAGTTCCCCTCTCTTGAAGGTGACCTCGAAGAATGCCGGACTTGGCTTGATTCATTCAACATTCTGTATGTAGTCGACCGCTCTATCTCGGGTGGCCACCACATCTATATTCCGCTTATCGAGACTCTAAGCTGCCTCGATGCCAGGTTCTTCGTTGAGCATCTCGCAACGCACTGGGCTTCTCTGGACGCCTCCCCGCATCGTGTGGCCAAGCATGGCTGTATCCGCGTGCCGGGTAGTAGGCACAAAAAGGGTGGTAGCCAAACCCTCGTCACTGGCTTCGACAGGTCAGTGATGATCTTCACAGTGCGCAACACTGCTGAATCAATCAATCAGCTCCTCGATGACGCTGTTCGCTGCTCTGTGAGCAAGGCTGCAGTACTCGAAACTGGGACAGCTTCTCCAGCCCCAGCTCAACCCGCCGTCAAAAGTGCTGCACGTATCAAGCCGAAAACTTCACTGGCCCGCGCCATCGCAGAAGGAGCACCTTTCGAAGGCTCTTATGCATCCCCTTCTGAAGCTCGCATGGCCGTTATCTGCTCGCTTGTATCGTCCGGGTGGGACATTCACCAGATCGACAACGAAATGACCTCTGGTCGACTTCCTGGGCTTGCCGCCTTGTACTCCAAGTACTCAACGGATGCTAAACACACACGACTTCAAGCCGAGATCTTGAAAGCTGAGTCTTTTGTAGAAAAACGTCATGTCAGCAAGGGTTTTATCCCTGTTCGTAAAAACAACATGAACGACACTTTTAACTCACAGCGGGGGGGTATTCATAGGGAGATTCGGAAGATGAGGGCTCTGATTGATCTTTTCGACCAGCGGCTTTCTCGGATGCGATCCGGGATTTATCTTCGGGTACTCCTGCGGGCATTGTTCGAGTTTGCTCATAAGACAGGGCAGACTCGCTTTGCTGTTGGGTGTAGGGCACTAGCTATTGCGACTGGCATGCACTTCGCCACGATTTCTAAGCTGCTTAAGGAGCTTGTTCAGATTCCAGGAGCCCCTGTTGTCAAGACGAAGAAGGGGTATCTTGGCGAGGCAGATGAGTATGAGCTCCGTTTGGAATCTGCTGATCGGCTGGTTGCAAACGACCGGCGGTTGGCTAAAGGGAAGATCTACTCAATTCGCCCTGTATTTCGCGCTCTAGGGCCTGTTACAGCACTTGTGTATGAGTCGATTGAGGAAACCCCTTACCAGTCGAGAAAAGATTTAGCTCGTTCTACGGGCCTCTCTGCGACAGCTGTGTACGAAGCATTGAAAGAAATGTCGTCGTTAGGCATGGTCTATCTTGACCATGGCGTGTGGCGCATACGAATTTCAGCGAATCTTCGGCAACTCGCAAACATGCTTGGTGTGCTTGATGAAATGACTGAGCAGATCTCTCGATACCGTGCTGATCGTAAGGCCTGGCATGAGTACCTGGCTAGAGTTCCTGGAAGTCGCTACTACTTGGCGCCGGTGAATGAGCGCGAAATCTTCGACCCGGTTACTGAGGAGGCCATAGTGGGGCCTCCTCCCCCGAGGTATCGTCCAGAAGAGGATTTCAGGCCTCTTGATGAGTATGAGCTCTATGATGCGGAGATGGACTACTTTTGGGTCCATCCAGGTGCGGATAGCGAGGCTTCCCTTGTCGATATCTCGCTCCTTCGCCCTTACGAACGGATCGCGGCCTAGTCTTTTCAATCTGACTGATCATTCTCTTTGACATCTAATTATGCTAATCTTTATTAGCATATAGGTGATTGGGAGATCCCCTCTACTCGCAAATGAATTCTTCTTCACTACATAGGCGTCCAGGGACGGTGAACAAAGTGTTGCAATGGGTGACGTACTCCTGCACAGTGGATCAGATCGTCGACCTCGACTTGAACGAGGTAGCCCATTGGGCTGTGACAACCTGCTTGATACGAGAGCTTTCCGGAAACGAGCCTGCGCCTGTAATCGCAGAAGAAATGTACTGGATGCTTCTTAAAAATTCCGTACTTCGAACTGAAATCTGTAGCCGATATGCAAAGCACCACGCAGTTTCGGGAACGTCGAATTTTGTGTGAGACAACTAAACGCAGGTGGGGCCAGAAACGCTTTGTTTCTGGCCCCACCTGCGTATTTTCTATTCACTGCGTCGCGTCGCATTCAGGGGCTTGCCTGGGCCCTTATAGAGCTCACGTGTCTGAATGAACTCCTCTACCTCATGTTTCAGATGCAAAAGAGGCCGTTGCACGACCGGGCTAGGGAACGAATCCTTCCACCTACTGCGCTGCACCCTAGCTACAGCCTCGGACACATTTAGGCGCTGCGCGAGCCATTGAGTATCGACTAGTTGCTCCCTGAGAGTGCGGGCTAGCTTGGCCGAGTCAACGGAAACATCAGCCGGCAGTAGCCGGTGCAGGGCTTCACTCAAAAACTCTTCGATCCTGTCTTGGTCAGCCATGCTGGTATGTCCCTACTCTGACTATCATTGATCACGATTCCTTCGTCGCCGACGTGATTTTCGTCCAGAAGGTGGTTGCGGATCAATCAGGCGATTGCCCTTCTTGTCGCGATTCCAACGTCGAGCGTCCTGCTGATCCAGCGCCTTACGCTCTTCCTTGCCTCGGGCAGCGTCGTAAATTGTGATGTCAGTCTGCACAATTGAATAGTCATCAGGATCAAAATCTTCTCCTTTGTACCGTTCCATGAGCTGATCTTTAATCCAGGCTTCTACATCTCCGTCTTTAAACGTTCGAATATCAGAGAGGACGTCTGAGAGGTGATAACCGTCGTGGCTACCGATTTCGACGGTGCGAAGATCACCATTTCCCAGATCGAAGGTGACGCCGATTTTTCCACGTTTGTCTCGAGCTCGTTGACCCTTGGCAGCGCGGCGCATCGTGTCCAGGAAAGTAGCCATACCTTGTAGATGGCCTTTTGATCGCTTTCCTTTAGGCATCGTGATGACGTGTTTACGTCCACCGTTGGGCATCACCGTAGTCTTCTTGAAAAACCTTCTCCGGCGCTTCTTAACTAAGCTTTTCGAACGATCTTCTGCGGCATCGAGCTCTTCTTGATTCTCGTCATCAAAATCTTCATGCTCTGGTTCATGTTCGACAGGAGTCACGACAGGCTCAGGAGCGTTCCGCTTAGCACGGACCTTAACTAACTGTCCTGCTTTGTTTCTCCTTCGTGCAGGAACATGGATAGTTCGCCCATGCTGCAGAATCTCCAATAGCGCTTCGCGATAGGATTCGCCACTAGTCTCCCCCTTGGAGATCTTACGAGCCATCTTTTCAGAGCGCTCGATCATATCGCCGATTTCTTTCCACGTTGCGTCAAAGACTCGGCGGATCTCATCGACTAGCTCAGAAGGTGTGAAGTCCCCATATTGCTTGGACATCGTTATGCCTCTTCAGCTGGTTGGTAAATGGCATCGTCATCAGCAATCTCGAATTCCGAATCGTTATACGAGCGCTCCCACAAAGCTCCTGCTTCAGACGATTGTTTGCGCAGCTTATTCCTGGCCTCACGAGTAGTCGGGACTTTATATGAACCTTGCAAGTAGCCTTGAAGGCGCATCCTCCCTACACGGCCGTCATCGAACCCTCCATCAGCTGTTGGCAGCGACCAGGTTGGAAGAGTCGTCGTGTAGATAGCATCGCCATTGATGCCCAGAAGGGTCGAAGGATCGACGCTAAGGGCTCCACCCATGACCTTGCGATCTGAAGTAGGGCAATGTAGCACTCGTGCACGGCCTCTAGCCCAAATTTGAGCAGCATACTCTGGATGATAGAACTGGTAACTCCGCTCATTCATCTGTTGACGCTCTTTGTAGACCCAGAGCTTTCCTTGGGGCTTGGCTTCACCTTGAGCGTAGGACGGTAGGTCCTGCACACTGCCGGTGACAATCGACTTGGAGCGGCCACGAGACGCAAAGGCGCCAATGGTCTGAATCAGAATGGCTCGGATTGCAGCTGCTACTGCAGCGCGTATTGTCGGATCCATCTCGTCATCATTCTGCACCCATTCGCGAGCACGGATAATTCGCTTGGCGAATGTATCGAGCGGTCGAGCGGTGGTTAGACCATGGCCAGCGTCTTTGCGGCTTCGCTCCGCGTGTCCTTCAAATCGGATACCCTCGATAGGCTCGATGAGCCACCCGAATTTCCTGGCTACATGAATCTCAGAGGTATCAGCCCATGTGACTGCTGTGGCACCCGGACGATTTGGGTAGTACCAGCCGTCGTCAGCGTTTTGGTGCTGCACGCCAAAGATCCCCACGTGATTCCATGTGTCGGGAACCGTGTACTTGATGAGAAGCCTTCCGCGGGCATAAGGTTCGTGCTCGAAGAGATCATTCGCAGCTGATCTATTGAGCCTGACTCCAGGGCCAGTCCCCAGCTCGCGGCATAGGGCCGCGTACATGAATCTGGCATCCACGTAGGCAAACTCATCGGCTTCTGGTGTCTTAGTAGGATCAACCAGGGGGATGCAGTCTTCATGTTTGGAAAATGAAGGCCCTGCAACAAGATGTTCTAAGTGATGCTGACCTGAAGTGCGGTGGATTTCCTCAGCGATATCTTCAGTGAGGTGAATGGGATCTAGATTGCGCGGCAAAGAAAAGGCCCAAAGGTTGGTCCCTGTTCCGGCTGGGCTCAGCGCAATTGGAGCACCTTCAAAGGCCTCGTCGATCATGACCTTTAGAGCTGTCCAGGCATCTTTGGCTTTATTCGGAGTAAGTGGAGTATTGCCGAACCATTCAGCAGCTGTACGAATTTCAACCCGTCGGCCGGTGTTGATGTGTTCAAACCGTCCCGTGACAGGTTTGCCCATCCAGTGTCCGAGGCCATTCCAGCCAGGGGTTTGAACGAGGAGCCAGTGACGCTGTCCGCGGTCTGCTCCAGGGACGTTGCCTGTGAACATGACTCGTTGAGCGCCTTCGGCTAAAGCTGTATCCAGGATGTCCTGCAGATTGGGTGACTTGCGACGCGCGCCAACCTTGGCGATTACTGGTTTGCCGTTCTGCATGACGCCCCTCTGGCCTCGGAAATCAATCCAGAGGGTAGGGGGGTCCGCGAGGTTTCGCCAAGGTTGAGGGCGCATCGTCAGGGGTCCTTAAATCTAGAGCAGAAGGCTACTTCGCCTACTTTGTGGCTGCTTCCGGGAAGGTGTCTTCTTCGAGCTTGGTGTAAAGATATGGGCCGCGGATTGTTGTCTGAATGGAGCGAGCCCAGAGCACTGGGTTCTCTGAGAAAGAAACAAATCCTGAACCATCTGCAGCTACAGTGTTGAGGTCCAGCTCAATGACGTCCGGCGCCTTCCCGGTAATCTCATGGGTAAGGTCGTCGTTGAGGGTGAGCGTGGCTAGGACCTCATCCTGGTCCCCATCGCGAAGTCCGAAAAATTTGAGTGTAAGCATGTCCACTCCTTTCTATATGCTATTCTAGATTAGCATAAATTGTTTGCTGTTGATAGTGATCGCTACAGGATTTTTCCTGATTTCAACATCGCTTCCGCCCTACGTTTGAGCGAGTCTGCGCGCTTGGTACCGATGATTTTTTTCATACCCAGACAATCATCGGATTTGGTGATCTTAACAAGCAATTGGAACTCATTTTGCGTCAGTTCCGGCTCACGCTGCTTGCGATAGCGTTGGAAATTTGAAGCATTGACTCTGTCTCGATTACGGGCGAATGTGAATCCGTGATCAATACCCACAACTCCGCGGTTATCGACAATGAAGTTGCCGCCGTGCCTATCTTGCTGTCCGATAAGCGCGTCGTAGAAGGCAAGATTATTGACCTGGTCTTTGGGAAGATCGCTCAAGGGGATTCCTGTGTTATTTGAAACCCGCCCAGATTGTCCATACGATACCGAACCCAATTGGCCATCGACTTCTCGAATGATGCAAGGTGATATCAACTGTGCGTATTCAGGGCCCATGGTTTTGGCGAATTGCCAAGCCGCCGCTTCGTGGATTGGCTGCAGAGCTTTATCTTGACCATAGAACGCGGCCGTCGAGTGGTCCAGGTCGGAGAATGGCTTGAAGTATCCATGTTCATCGTCCCGACCGATCTTGATTTTCTTGGTCGTATTAACTCCTTCGCCAATGATGCGTATTGTTTCGCCGCGCCTTAGTAGAGCCCCTTCTTGCCAAGTGCCCGACGAGGTTTGAACATCAACCAAAGCCTGGATCTGGTCCTTGACCGGTTCAACATATTTACGATCACTGTCAGACACAGTGATGCCACACAGCGTAAGAGGTTCTTTATTGCCGCCCTGCACGGGATCACCGGCATCGCCACTATTGCCCCCGCGGCCGCCGCCCATACCCCCTCGGCCACCGCCTCCGAGCCCAGCCCCGCCACCGGCAAACCCGCCGGCCATGCCGCCGTCTCTGAACGGCTCCGGGGCGGGGCGATGAAGATTATCGTTCTGAACATCGACTCCAGGTCTATATGTGCCTGCCAAGAGCACTTCAGCAGGGGCACCATGGTCCTTGGCCCAGATTTTCAGTTGGTCTGCAGGTTTTCCTTTGACGTCATTGAAGTCTAGGTTTTCTTCATTACCTGCCCACGCTTCAATGTTCTTCTTGATTTTTCGATTATCTCGGCGCCGCCTGTTGTGTGCTTCGCGAGCTTTAGTGCAATTCTGCCCTGGGCAGCGGCGATCATCTCGACACATGATTCCATCCCCTCGTCGTGGTTTGCCATACGGGAAAGGGATAGCCTCAGCATCTGCTGAAATCGGTCACAAGAGCGCCTAAGAATTTTCTCGTCACCACAGAGGCCTCCTGCCATCCAGGTTATGGATGACAGGAGGCCTCTTGAATGAACCAGGGCTATTTTTCCCCTTTGCGACGACGTGCACCGGCAGAGATGAGAAGAGCGAGCGCACCTAGAAGCACGGCGCCAGTGAGCACTATTCGAGGAAGATCAAGACCAATCCCCCATTGGTCGATGGACACCAATGCTTCCTGAGCTGTCACTACAATCTTCTTCTCCAGCAACCAATCTCGTACTGGAGTGAAAACACCGGCCAACAGTGATCCGACTCCAATCATTCCCACAAGGCTGATTACCGCGATTATCGCGATTGGCGCATCCATTTCATTGTTGTTGTCCATGGCGAGCTGCTCCTAGTCTTCAACTACTGGGTCAACGGGTTTACGTGTCCGAACCTTGTCGCTTGGTTCTAGAGCAAGCATTTCCGGCTCGCCGGTGCTCATGGCGCGATAGTCGATTTGCGCTCCCACTTCATCAATGAGTACATCTTCAACAACGCCCCAAAGTTCTAGGTCTTCGTCAATTTCAACGAGGTCGCCAGGTTCGAGTTTCGCAGGTTCAACGGAGATTGTTTGATCGGAGAATCCTCCGAAGCTCTCATCGTCATCTTCACTATCCGAAACGCTGTCATCGTCAGGCAGCCAGGATTCGAGGATCTCTGTTTCTTCGACTGCCTCAGGGGTTTTATCCGCGTTCTCAGCAGGGCCTTCTCCTTCTTCATGCTTGACCCAATTCGGATGCGGTCCATCGATAATCTTCGCGTCCAGATAATCGTCCAGCAATGAAGGCTGCTCTTTGCCGTCGATGTCGATCTGAATGTCCGGCACATCTTCGATGTGTTTGATACCCCACCGGGTTTGAGAAGGCTTCACGGCTGTAACGAATGCTGGGTCAAACCCTGGCGCGACAGGATCTGGATTCGGTGCGTAGATGAACTGAGATTCAACCACATCGCCATCCAAAGTTGTGGCGAATCCTCGACCCTTCTTGCTGCGTGCCACAGTCGTTCCGACAGCGGCGTTTTCCCACATCATCATCGCGCCCTGAGGATCCAAACGGCCAACGGAGTATCGAGCACCGAAATTTGAGCGCATTTCGCCGTTTAGGAATTCGACGTCGGGACGCTGCAAGCCGAGTACCAGGTGAATTTTGGCTGTTCGTGCCAGACGTCCGAGATCTGAGAGCCATTCTTTGACAGGCGGTTTGCCCTTGTAGCCTTGCTCAGCCCACCAGCTTTCAATGCGCTTCACCAGTGAAGCAACTTCATCGATGATAAGGATCAGCGGTTCGAAGTCATCCAACGAGGCCTTGCCGTCTTCGATCAGGTCATATCGCTCATCCATCAGCTTTTTGGCATCATGGATTAGCTTGATCTGATGCGGAACCTTGGCCGCGATGAACTCAACGTTGGGCCACCAGCGGAACCCAAGGAACTCAACGCGCTTTCCATCAACAACCCACGCACGAAGCCCTGCATGCGAGCATGCGATAGCCATGTTGTGCAGGATCACGGTTTTTCCTGATCCTGTGGGGCCAACAATCAGTGCGTGCGATTGCAAGTAGGGACGCCAAGTAACGACCAAGTTATTTTCAGCTGCAGCGATAGGCACTTCAAAAGCCGTGTACTGGGAATGCGTGAGGATCGGCTTGAAGGAGCTGACGTCGACTTTCACCATCGAAGGTAGCTCCTTGCGTTGTTTGAATACGACGACATCTCCCACGGTGTCCCAATGAGCGCGCCAATGCCCCGGGACACGGGTATTGAAAATTCTCTCGACCCTGTTGCGCCGCGCTGCCATGGCGAAATCAGTACCCTGGTGATGCTTCACAGTCACTTCTTCAACTCCGTCAGGGTCCGCCGTGGTTTCGACTTCCATAGGATCCTTGAACAATTCGGAGGCAACGAGCTGTGCTCGGGTATCGGCTGATTCCTCGCTGGTACCTTCTTGCTCAGTCTCAACGTCTTGCAATGAAGCCACTAACGTGAAGGGCTGCGGCCCTGGCTCGATTTTGATGGCCATGGCTGGAAACAACTTTTGCAGTATTGGTTTAAGAGCAAGTCCGATCACCAGATTTGCTCTGGTCTGTCCTAAAGGTTTGCCGTCCCAGGTCACTGGATTGTGATGGAAAAGCAGCGCAGCTGGTTTGGGCAAAAGCGAGCGTGTCCATTTATCGCAGCGGATCAGTTTCCGGTCAATTCGTTTAGCACCGAGCGCGTCGTAAGTTCTCAGTACGAGCTCGTCCATGATGCGGTCTTTGCGGCGGCGCCTCCCATGAAGAACGGACGCGCCAACAACAACTATGCCCAAAAGGCTGAAGGCAAGAGTTGCGTTGATCGAATACCCAAGGATCTCTGCGACGGCCCACCCCGCTAGAGATGCGATGACAAGGGCGAGCATTCCCTGGGCGAATAGATATCGACGTGGAGGTAGGAGAGCGAACTCGTCCGGCGTTTCCAGCGCCATGGATGACATTTGATTTCTCATGCTCAGGGGATAGCCCTTGCGCACTTCGAAATCGGTCATGTGAAAGACGAGGAAATCTGGAATTTCCAGCACTCCTACTTGACATGGTGTGATATCATCGAAACTAGGTTCTCGTAGAGGTTCTTTGATTCGATGAATCAGCACCAGCCAAGGGAGTTAGAGAAGAAAATCAAGGTATCCTGCCAGGTTTCAGGCATGGTTTCCCTCCCCAGCACGAGATGATCTGCCGGCTCGTTTCTTGCTGGCGAAACAGGTTACTTTTCGACTAAAGGCCGCTTGGTCAGAGTGTTCTCGTGGATGCCATTAGTTGCATCCATATCTACTTACCTAGTTGCTCCACTAATGGGTTTACTGCGATCCCAACTGTGATTTTAGTTAGATCGGTGGGAGCCGAAGCCAAGCTATGAACATCGTCATGTCTCTAGGACTTGACGTAGGTCTTACCTAATTCGTCATCTAGGTAGTTCACTATTTCCATCACTGTTATGCACATAGTTGCTGGCTTATGAGTACTGCGAGTTTGTATAGATGCTTGCTCCTAGGCAGAACAATAAGTAAGGCGCCCTCTTCCAAGAGGGCGCCTTTGTTGCGTTTCGAAGCTATGCGGGAAAGTGGTTATCCAATGAAATATCGATCGTCAGGTGAATCTGTTGGAGCGACTTCGTCAACAAATTTTGGTCCGTCGGAGAAGTCAACCCAACTATTGACTAGCCACCCTTCACGTGTGTTGACGAGTTCGATTACTTTGTTGGCAGCACGGTACCCGTCGCCTTTTGCTGATTGGGTGACATGATCGAAAGAGACCAAGAATTCTGCTTTGTCGTCGGTCAGACTCAACTGAGAGATTTCTAAATTTTGAGCAGAAGATACTTGCCGAGTCTCTTGGATTTCGGTCCAGGCGCTGCCGCCATCTCCTTGGCCGTAGGTCTTCAGGATTTTTTTGGCGTAGTGACTGGAGCACCATTTAGCTGCGCGGCCGATCCAAGCATCCGCCGAGGAATCTTGGTAGGACCAGGAGTAGTATCCCTCGACAAAACCGTGAATCGTCATCGTGATTTGAGGAGTAATCGGATTGGTGGGATCTGCTTGGGGAGCTGGTGATTCCACTTCCCAGGTCATAGAAGGTTCTGACTGCTGTGAGTGATCTTTAGGAGCTACTAGCCAGACAAGCAGGAGAGCTACAACTGCGCTTAGGGCAATAATCCATCCTCGCTTATTCATGGCCTTCAACCTCCTCAACGATTGGGGTCGCCGACTCAGGTATTAGGCTATAGCCGACCGGATTCTTTGGCAGCGGCACCTCGATTGTTCCTTTATTAGTTACGGTCACCATTGTTTCTTGATCGATCATGATTCCAACCTGGTCCCATTTCCCTTGAGCAACCTTGCCCATGACGATGAGATCTCCGGGGGCTAAGTCATCTGTTTGGCGGCCGGCCGCCCACGGGTCGACATATGGAACCCCGCGGATCTCTGCTTTCTGAGTTGCCCAGTAGACAAAGCCATCATCGTCCCATTTTTTGAATTCTCGTCCCCCTCGGACATGAGATCCGCCTAGGCCTTCTTTCGCGGCATCGACTAAAGCACTGCGTACTTCGGTGAGATCTGCTGTTGAACCCGCAGCGAGTGATGTTGTTGCACCCATCGCTGGGCACTCGGTGTTGATCGGCGCTTCTCCACCAGGTGCACCTTTGAGCATCTGTGTAGCTACGGGTTCCCAATTGTCATACAGATCAGGGAATTTGCTGACCTGAACTGCCTGGGCAGCTTCCCCAAGGCCAATCTGTTCCCAATTCTTTATCGCGAAGAGTCGCTTGATGAATTGTTCAGTGGAGTACTCCACCTGCATTAAGCTCTTCACCGGCCCCCATCCCTGTGATGGACGCTGCTGGAACAGCCCTACTGAATCATGATCATGACCGGACCCATCGATTGGGTACCCTAACGATTCGGGAACTGTAGTATTCGCTAGAATTTTTCCCTTAGATTCCTGCAGTACGGTCATCAACGTGATCACCACAGCCCGGTCATTTCCTTTGAGCTTTCGAACGGCGCTGATCACTCCTGCAAGGTTTTTTGCTTGTTTCTCATCGGCCACATATTTTTGCCCATCAGCACGTCGGTATGTCCCTGCCAAACCTCCACCAGTCTCTGGAATTTCTTGCTTGGGTGAATCTGGATTTTCTTCTTGATTATTAACTGTCTGGACCTGTTGTGTCTCGTCAATCCCAAGATTCACCCCCTTCTTCTTCATCCATGGGACGGGAGGAGTCGGCTGCCCGTTAATACGAATCTCGAAATGTAGATGCGGGCCAGTGGCGTTGCCTGAAGCTCCCACATCAGAAATGTGCTGTCCCTTTTGGACCTTCTCGCCGACCTTGACATGAATACCCTTGGGCCACGAATGTACATATCGGCTTTGGACCCCACCCCCATGGTCAATCGCGACCATATAACCGGAATTTCCGCCAGTCGATTTGCCTGCAATTGAGACAACGCCATCAGCCGCAGCCAAAATTGGGGTGCCATCTGGTGCCGAAATGTCCTGCCCAGAATGTACTTGAAATATGCCTAGAACCGGGTGTACTCGGCCACCATACGACGAGGTGAGTTTCCCTTTGAGCGGGTTGAGCCATTCGCCAGTGTAAACCTGATCCGGGCTCACTACATTCGGCCCATCCCCAACCTGGCACTGGAGCCCATTGTCATTGTTCGTCCCCGACCCATTCTTGGCTGCTCCGCTGAAGCCGGCCACCATCACAACCGGGAGAATAAGTGCTGACCCTGCCAACAAGATGGCGATGAGGAGACACCCTATACCAAGACCAGCACCGGTTTTTTTAGCACTGTTATTGGTCATCTGCTGACTTTCACAGGCTCGGGAGTATGAGCAGCACGACGTTGCTCAGCTCGTTGTTTCAGAAGTTCTTCGTTGGCTTTATGCTTCGATACAACCTGTGCTGCAGTATCACGTGCCTTCTGAGCCGTTGCTAGCTTGGCCTGAACGCGCTCACGCCGTTTCGGCATATGCTTAGCAACTTGAGCTGATTTCGTTGTCTTTGCAGCCATCTTGTTGGTCAGCTTCTCCATCTTTTCTGGAGTTGATGGAGTGCCAGGACGTTGAGCATCCTTTCGCTGAGCAGCGGTCAGTTTACGGTCGACACGATCCATCGATCGCTGGACACGTTCTTGCTTACGGTTCTTGCTATTTTCAAAACGCTCCTCACGGCCTTGATAGCGGTCTACTTTTCGCTGCTTCAGGTCAGTCTTCAGCTGTCCTGAAGATACGTGCGTTTTAGCAGCGCTAACTGTTTTACCCACCTTGCTTGCAGCCTTTCCTGCCACAGTTGCTGCAGTGACTGCAGTGCCTACGCCAGGTACGCGTTTGGCAGCTAGCAATGCTGCCGCTTTTACTTTTCCCCGTGCGTTACTTTGAGATCGACGCTCGTTAGTTTGCCCTGTGCCCGCAGGAGCGTCTTGAGGCATTTTTGATGGGGCTTCTTTATACACCTGAGCATCAGAATTTTGGGCAGCTGATCGAGCGTTGCGGGACATAGTCCTCGCGGATGCGACATTTGAAACCGTGTGAGCGGCACTGCGCACTTTAGAGATAGCGCCGCCAACGTTTACTGGCTGGCTTTGGCCTCCACGGTCTCCGAGAGTGTTCTTCATCCGCTCAGCTAGCTTTTTAGCTCTTGTTACCAACCACGAACGGTATTTGAACAACAGAACAGCTGAAACAACGGTGAAGATCATCACGACCGTGAATTTGTTGCGTCCCAGAGGTGCCAGGAAATCTAGGAAGCCGACGATCGCGAGAAGGACAATGACAAAGAGCGCGAGGGCGAACCCAGTGAGGAACAGTCCGTAGAGGACCATGACCAGGCATTCCCAAAGGCCGCCTCGTTCGCCTCCAGGCAACAAACCGATGAGCAGCTGATACAGCAGAACACACGTGCGCCATGCAAGAAACAGGACCGCGCCGGCCAGAATGGCAAAGAAAACGATCACGAAAATTAGCATCCCCGAGAGCATCATGACTGATCCAGCCATCACGTCCAGAGTGCCGTTCGGAGTCTCTAAATAGGCTTTGGCCTGTGGGTCGCATTTAGAAATGGCATCACGAACGCGGGTGTCAGCACCGTCTCCAGTAGTTACTTCCTGGATCTTTTGAGTGAAGGTTTCCGCACATTTCCCATCGAGGGTTTTACCGAATGCTACATATTGCAGAGGTTCTCGGAGCATCACGTCAGTGAGTTTGCTTCCTACTGAATCTGTGATGACTTGATTTGCCGTGAGATTATCAGAATTTTGCTCTCCGTTAGTAGCGATGGTGATGGCTACTTCGTTACCTGCGTTCCGGAACTTATCGAACGCTCCATCAGTACCGAATACTGAGTTCATCGGATTAGACAATGAGCCCATCAGAAGTACGAGTATTCCGATCGTTACGGCGATATTCATCAATGCGCTTCCGGCCTTGCCTCGCATCAGAGCAATACCGTAAACGGCGCCTGAAAGCGCCATGGCGAATCCGATGTAGCTGGATTTGATGGGAGACACGACTGCAGAGATGTTGTCGGAAATCCCCTTGACAGGGGAAATTAGCCAATCGACCCATGTGAACGAGAAGACAAAGTGGATCAACCACATCATCGTTTTGAAGGACCCCGTGTAGGGACCCCACAACAGATCAATAAACCAACCGTCGATGACATGGCGCGGGTGCCAAATATCTCCGCGGTCGACGGGAGTAGTGAGATACTTTTCTGCTGGTACGCCTTGTGAGTCTTTCAGCGAGCTCATAGGGTCGGCAGGGATCTCCCCCTCAGCTGGGGTACTGAGCGGAGAATCCTCACTTGTAGCTGCTGTCGAATATGAAGGAGCCGTCGCGGCTAAGGACGAAGGCGCGCCGATTGCTACGCTGCTGATGGCTAAAAGGAGCGCAAAACTGAAAAGCATGTAGAGGCGCTTCATTCTAGCCTCCGATTCGTGCTGCTTGTGGGGTGGTGAGGATGGCTGCAGCGATCTCAGGATCTGCTGGCAGAGTGACCTTTATTTCCCCGTGGTTACCTGACTGGTCGATAATCATCGCTTCGCCTTCTCGCCCAGGAACGATTTTTCCGTCGGCTTGTTGGGGCGAGAATCCGCGCACTTTCTCCACTTTTTCCTCGTCGTCGGGATCAAGTCCAAGAAAAGCTAGGCCCTTCTTCGCTTCTTCTTCATCGGTGTGGCGCATCAAGATACGGAACGGGATGAGTCCGCGTTTGTCTCCGAACTCGACTGGATCGTGTGAATCCATCCCAAGAACAGCTTTGGCCTTTCGCCCCTCGCGGAGGAAGGAGTTAACGATTTCAAGTCCCTGAGGATTGCTGGTGAGGTGGTGGGCCTCTGAAGCCATGAAAAGAGCTAGATCCGAGTCGTCTTCAAAGCACACCTGGTGAGCGATCCTAGCGATGAGCGCATACAAAGCCCGACCGTAGATTTTCTCCAAGCTGAGCTGTTTGAAGAGGAAACCTTGGCTGAGCTCTTCAGGAGACGGAAGTTCCAGACCGTAGGTACAAAATACGATTCCTCGCGCATCTTTGTTGAGCGGTGGCAATGTCTCGTCGAATAAGACCCGGCCCTGCTTCTTCTTCGAGAAGGCCTGCATGGTACGTCCCAATCTCCGCTGTTCAGGATCATCTGTTTCTCTCTGGAGGAATTCGACGAGCTTTCCTAATGAATCGATCCCGTGCTCTTCAAGATGAACCGGATTGAGCATTTCGTTGAGGACGATCCCCATTTCGTCTGAGGGAGAGATGTTCATCAACATGGCAGCTAGGGACTCCACATGTGAGGCGCCTTCTTCAACACCGAAAACACGTAGAGGATCCAGAGAATACTCTGGTTCAACTAGGTTGATTGCGGTGCTTGGGATGCCCTTTTTATCTAATGCACCAGCTACGGAAAGCCACTCATGAGTCGCTGATTTATCGATCACCAGATAACGTCCACCACGTTCCGCAACGAATGCTGTGATCTTCTTGAGCGTCAAGGTTTTACCGGCACCGAGTTCTGCGACGACAGCGAAACAACCAGACTTATTACCCATCACGGCGCTTTCGATATCGTGCAAAACGGGAGTACGCCGTCCGCCAGTGGTATTGATTCCCAGCATTGGTCCACGTTCAGCTCCCAATGAGTCAGAAGCGATAGGGATTGATGCTGACAGGTCATAACTGGTGGTGGGTGGCAACGCATATTCTTTGACAATTGGAGTCATCGGGGTGCCGATCATCATGGACTTCCACAGCTCTTCCATGAGCTTTGGCAAAGGGGCCTCGACGCCGACTTCCATCTGCTTGTAGAAGTCGATGATCTGCTTACCGTAGGACGTTACTTCCTCTGCTGAAGAACCACCGACGGCCAAAAGTACTGTCGGCGTTATGGAGACTTCTTTTTCATTGCGGCTCAGGGCTTGCTGGTACAACTGCAAATCACGCTGGTGGACATCGAGCTCAGCATTAGAACCCGTAACCGATTCGTCTGTTCTCTGATCACGCTGATCGTTCAGGCGTGATTCGTTAGTTGCATTCTGTTTCTTTGCTTCACGCGCATCGATCGTGGTGAATCGCCATACCCAATCCACTGGGAACGAGAGTTGGTCAATGGCGCTCATCCACTCGCCGCCAGGGAATTCGAATCCACCGAGCGGCATCGAGCGGATAGCCAGGACCTGTTGGTATGAAGGCTCGGTGCTGGCTGCCACTTTGATGTAACGACGACGGAAGATACGGTCTTTGTTCTCTTCACGCGGATCAGTTTGCGCTCCCTGATCCATCCAAGGTTCAGGAATGATCTGTGCCTGGCCCTCAACCAAGGATTTGTCATGACCATGCAGGCCGATAGCTTCGTCTAAATACAGGCCTCTCTGCATATGGTGAAGTGCCAGCCAGACATGTTCCTCTGGGGTGGCCGGCCGAGCACGGAACATCGTCGGGAGGTTTTTCAACGCTTGTGTACTCGACAAGCTGCTGGATTCTAAAAGTTTCAGGTCCGGGGACATACCAGGAAGGGCTAGGGCGTCGTGGAACTTCCGACGCAGGACAGTGCCGTGACGACGCAGTGTCTCTTTGAAGGAAGAAGACTTCAACGGAATGGAAAGCCAGAAAGTACGAGTGCCGAACTCGATGTCATTCCATGATTCAAGGGTTTTAGCGACTTCATGGAACCAGTGCGGACACTGCTCTGGGTCGACGCCTTCGATCATTGCTTCGACCATTGCTGAAGGGTCAAGCGATGCCGTGATGCCCATGAGCATTGATTCGCCGCGGAGGCTCTGGAACAGGTCCTCATGAAGCTTTTTGATCATGGAGCGCTTCTTGAAGGGTGCGTATCCATATTTCTGCGGTTCTAACCGCCAAGTAGCCCAGACGGTACCAGTATCTGTGAATGCAAGATTCTCAGTGAGATCGGTATAGGGGAGGATACGCCTAGACATGATTGAGACTCCTTTTAGTGGGTGCCGGTTTGAGCCAGAAGATGCTTCAATGCGCTGGAAGCTTGTATGGGTGACTGCGAAGCTGACTGTTGTACTTCCGGCGGGGTAGGTTCCGGCAATGAGATAGGGGCCGGTTCGGGCACAAGCTCTTGATAGAGAGAGGTAGTGCTGCTGTTGATGAGCACGGTGCGTGCCCGTGCCCGAGCCGGCTTATCGAATTTCAAGGGTTTCCCGCGGTATGTCCCCTGCCGGCTGAAGTACCGGGAGTTGATTGCGCCGGAGAACCCATCGAACTGTACGAAAGGGTTGCCATCGAGCTTTTCGAGCTTTCCTGCCAGAATTCCTGAGCCGAGGACTAGTCCAGCTGCGAGAAGCAGGTTGATCCCGAGGGAGTCAGTCCGCCACAGCGCGTAGCTTTTATAGAGCAACATGCTGACCGCAGCGACTGTCACGATCTGAGCTGCCGTATAGGGTCCGCCGATGATCTTTTCACCGCTGGGAAGGCGCCCGATCATAATCGGGATACGGACAACCCGGTAAAAGCGTGTGACTATCCGAGGAGATTCTTCTGACATGACGTGGCCTTAGCCCAAGGAACCTGAAGGGTCATCTGTTGCGTGGGTGATGGACACAGAATGCGCTGCAGAAGGCACGGTGCCCTCCACTTCTTCCTGAATGGTTGAGTACCCGCCAACGACATACCAGCCGATGACACCTCCCAAGACCATGGCGCTGAGCGTCTTGCCCCAAGACCCCTTGGACTGCCAGAACACGACGCCGCAGATGAGGATGATGATCACACCCACGCCGATGATGATTGTTCCTTTGCCCTGGTTGAACAGGGAGTTCACGGTTTCAAAAACGTTGCCGACGACAATGTTGGATGTCAGAGCACCGTTCAGTTCGTTGAGATTCATTGCTTTGGTTCCTTTCGTGGTGTCTGGGCCTTAGCGAAGGTTTCGTCAAGCCCAAGAGTGGAAACTTCCCATCGGCCGGCTCGTGCCGTGAGGGTCAGTTGGAAATCCCCGAGAGTCTCGGTGGTTTTGTTTGTCAGCAGCATGCGCGCGTTGACGTGTATTAGATCCCCATCAGTGGCCTTCTCTCCTGGTTCTTTGTCTCCGACCACATACTCGATGCGTGCGGAAGAGTAAGGGGCTGGAGAGATGGGAGTAATGGTTGTGCCTGGGGAAACGAAGCGTGTGAGGTCTCCGCTGCCGCTGAGATAGGACTGCAGAAATCCTTCGACTGAGCTCGTGACGGCCTTATTAGCCGAGAGGTCTTTTGAGTAGCCTTCGAATTTCTTGCTTTTGGCAGCGGGGTGCGCCCTTTCGCTAGGAAACCCGAGAATCGATAATTCTTGGTTCCCTGCGGTGATGAGCAGCACGTCAAATGCCCTTGGCTGCCATTGTCCTGACGGGTCTTTTACTTCAACCGAAACAGTGACTCGGAACGTCGATTCGTTAACGAGCCCAAGTTCAGACACACTAACTTCTCTGATCTCCGAGCCCTTTTTGGGAAGTCGAAGACTGGTGGTCTGTGTATAGCGGGATAGCCGTGAGGCATCGTCCTTAGTCGCGGTCAACCAGGAAGTAACGAAACCTTGGGCTATCGACTGCGCTTGTTGAGCTAGGGCAGGTGGTACTCCTGGCTTCTGCTCAACTACCTGAGCTGCAGCCGGTGGGGACATACCTTCAGAGATTTGGTATGACACGAATGGATAGGCCAATAGACCGACCACAATCAGACCTGACACCATCTTGTTTGAGATGCTGTGCCCCTGAGTCCAAGGTTCACCTTGGATAACTTCCGAAGCCTGCTGGTTCGCTACACCATCGGTTGAGTTCTTCTCGCGCTTGAACCGAGCGAAAATTCCAGCGTTTGGTTTCTTCGCTTTGCGTTGGGTTTTCATGGTCTTCCCTCCTCTCGGATGTATTCGGCTGCTTCTCGGCCGAGCTTCATTTCATCTGACATCAGGAACCGTGCCAGTTCCTCTGCTGCCTCTGAGCTGAATGGGCTTTCTAAGACATCGGCAACTCGTTTCTCTAAGCTCTCTTCGGCGTTGATGACCACTTCGCTGTGCTGAAAGAAGGAGTGGAGATTGTCCTCAAGAGAGGGCGAATTAGCATGCTCTGAGGCATCTCTAGCCTGATCTTTCATTGAGGTCCCCTGTCGAGATTTTCTAGTTCTGCCTATAGACAGCCCCCTGAAATACCAAAAGCGGTCAAATGATTTTCAAAATTTTTTTCACTGCAAGAAGACCCAAGTCAGGATCAGGAATTACAAGTCAGAAGAGTGCAGCTTGATGGCTGGGATCCAGAGTGATCCAGATTCGAATCTAGGGGCGCTGAGGAGCGTGGATCATGACGAAAGGACGTGATCCACATGGGTACTATCACCCGAATCAACACTCGCTTGAACTTGGAATGGGAAGCGCAGCACGCGCATGAAAAGGCCGACCATGGCACCGCCGGGTTTATCACTGGAGACGAGTATCTGGCTTTTCTCTCTAGTAGCGAACAGGCGACTTTGCATGACTGCCTCCAGGACGCTGTGAGTGGCAACAGCACAGTCGAAAGAGCATTGCTGCATTACTTCCAGGGCATGGCTGTCAACGCTGCACGCACCTGCAAAGGACTGCGGTACCTGAAGAGTATTGGGCAGCAAGACGAAGCGCTGACCATCGCAGTCCATGCTTTATGGGAAACCATCAAGACATATCCGCTCCAGAGGACCTCCTCCGTGACTGGAAATCTGCAAATGGAAATGCTGAAAAGAATCACCCGGTCAGTCAGCGCGAAGCTGCCGCAGATCATGGCAGAGCAAACCTATGGTGATTTCGAAATCGCAGAATCAATTCATTCTGAAAGCTGCACTAGTGCCGCTATGGAAGCTCATCCCATGGAGTGCCGTCCTCATGAAGAAAGCATTGGATCGCCATGGATTGAGGTCATGCGCGTACTTGAGTGGTCAGTCAAGACTCATGCCTTAAGCGTCAGCGAAGCTAAGCTCCTCGGACAGTACACATCGGCTACTACGAAAGAACGCCACAAGCTTGCCGATGAGCTGGCAATGAGCAGCTCCGAACTCAGCGATAAGATCTCAGTCCTCAAACGACGGCTAGCACGTCGTCTAGCAAGTGCTGGTGTCGAGCGAGGATCACTGATGTGAACCGTTATCCACGAATCCACAGAACCGGGTGCCCCTACTTATGAGAATCCCCCATGTTAATTAACTTAAATGGGCCTCTCAATTTGACGGAACTGACTAGGCAAAACATAGATCAGGCGTCACCGATTGCACGTGGTTAAGCGTCACCGATTGCACGTGGAAAACTTCCCTCACTGAGTTGAAGTGTCACCGATTGCACGTGCTGCATCCCTGGAATCACGCGGATTAACTCCCCCAAATAAATATCCACACCCACTGAAATACGGGCGTCACCGATTGCACGTGGATAACTTGCTCTATCCACAGAAAGTACTTCGCATCATGTCAACTGCAGCAGAGCTTATGACCAACCGCCAGCTTCGGCTAGTTGATTTGGCCTGTGACCTTGAGGGAGAACTTTTCTCAGGGCACTACGCTTCACGAATCATGGCGCAGCTCTCATTGCCCTATAAAGACCCCAAAGACGCCCAAGAATGGGTCCGGCGAAACAATGCCCTCACCCTTACTCTCACGCCGGGTCAGGTGACTGCTCAGGACGGGTCACGTCAACGCCTCTACCCATACGGAGTGATCCCCCGGTATTTGATGACCTGGATGACTACTGAGGCTTATCGCACGCGGTCGCGACAGCTCTATCTGGGTGACTCACTGACTCAATTCCTCGCCACTCTAGGGATGAATGGATCCGGTGCTTCCGGCCGGCGAGTTTTAGATCAGCTGCACCGGCTAGCCGTCGCCAATATCAATATCGAAGATGTTCGTGACCAGAAGTCCAGATGGAATATCACCGGAGAAAATTTCCACATTGCATCTCGTTATGACCTCTGGTTCTCGGCCAAGGACGTACCCAACCAGGAACAGCTTCTGGGGTCAACGATTACCCTGTCAGAGCAGTTCTATGAGGAAGCCATCAAATCTCCCGTCAAACTACACCCTCAGATATTGAGAGAGCTCGCGGGATCGGCAATGAGGCTGGATCTGTATGTATGGCTTTCCTACCGGTTACGAAACCTGTCGAAGCCGACTACTGTCACTTGGTCTCAGCTAGAAGCCCAATTCGGCTCTGAGTACAAACATCAGCGCCAGTTCAAAGCAAAATTTCTCGCGCACTTACGAGAAGTGCAGATCTTCTTCCCCCACAACGCAGTAGCGGCCCAAGTCCAAGGCTTGCGCCTGAACCGGGCCGCTAAGGTACTTACCTATTAGAGCGATGAATTACAAATACTGTGGGACATCAACTTTCAAATCCAAAGCGAAGAGGGATGAAATAAGTGCACTGCGAGTTGGTGCGCCCACTTCCGCGCAGTAGACATCGTCGATCCATGCAACTTGGTCCGAAGTCAAGCGCAGCTGTATCTGTGTGCCTCCCTCTCCCCCGCCACGGCGCTTACGCAAAGGAGCGGCGCCAGGCATCCCTTCGGGCAGGCCAGAAGCTACTACTCCCCCAAAGCAAGACGCCAACTTTTCTTTTGAGACTCGACTAAGTGCACGGAAAAGTAGTTCTGTATAACTCTGCGACGCCGCGAGAGATTCTTTGCGCAGGGCCTTATATACATTGGCCGGCAAATAGACCGACGAGTGCGGCTGCTTCACATTGCGCTTCCGGGAAGACGGTGTACCCGCGGCAGCTTCCACCTCGACTTCCCTCAGAACCTCTTCCTGGACTGCGCGATCCGCTAGTGGTGGTGCCTTGCGTTTGGTTGGTTTTGGTGGCAGAAACCCTTTTAGTGAATCTGCAGGGTCCTCTGAAGCGCCTGGTTCAAACATGCCGCCCAAATTTTTCCTAGTCATTGCTAACCTCGGCTTCAATTTCCAACAGACGGGCAAAAATTTCACGTGTTAAGGCCGTGTATTCCTTTGCCAAGTTCCCAACATCTGTGGCTAGTAGCGCTTTATCCTCCTCGACAGCTTCACCGTTCTTGAAGGCAGCGAAGCGCTGTTTGACCGATTCCTCAACAGCGGGTGAAAGCTCATGGATGAGCATTCCCCGGCGACGTGAATCAACAGCTGCAGTTTCCATGTAGCGAATGCGGGTCTCGAAGACCGGTGCTGCCTCCCCCAGTGATTCAGTGAGGCGTTCCCGTGTCTGACGTGCAATGCGGCGACTTGCCCCACCGATGCCGAACATTACGGCCCCTGCTAGTCGAAGGTCGGGGTTGAAATGACGGGCACGCATGAATTTCTTGGCGGTGTTTTCAACGGCGTCAAGTGTGCCATCATCTGGTCGAGCCGGGATCACTAATGCTGAAGCCACACAGAGGGCACCTTCGGTGATCCATGGATCACCAGGCGGGGTATCAATGATGATCAGGTCGTAAGGCTCGGCAATTGCACCCAAGCTAGCCGACAAAAGTGAAGCGAAGGCCTCCATTGGAGCCTGGCCCCTGGAGAATAAGATTCCTTGTAGGTCTCGAAGTTCCGCTCCGCCTGGAACTACATCCAGATTTGGGCGAACGTCCTTGATGACAGGCAAAGGGTGCCCCTTGCGAAGTGCATCAAACAGTCGCGCCCCATCCTCTTTGTCGTAACCAAGGTCGTTGTGCATGGCACCTACGGGATCAAGATCGATAATGAGCGTCTTGTATCCAGCGGCTGCAGCCTGACCAGCGACGTTGCATGAGCAAGAGGTTTTACCGACCCCACCCTTGTCAATACCGAAGACTACGGCGCGAGCGATCTGCGTGATTTGCGGGCTGGTTCCAGCGAGAGAAAAAGAGCTAGACATGCTTCCTCCAAGAGATGATCTGACTTGAAGATCATAACACTATTCATAGGTAATTCAACAGTGGGCTAACTGGTTCGGGAGTAATTTCATATCTATGTACATATCTATGTACACAACTGTTCATGCATTAGGTAAGTAACTAGGTAACATGACAATGAAGATCATAGTTTCATAACTATGTAGTAAGTAACGTGTTATCTATGTGGTCTACTAGCTGCCCTGTAGTTGATGGTTGAAACGAAGCCAGCGGGCACTGTTGGCCTCAATCTACCGATCAGCATGCCTCCAATGGGGATTACTGTCCCTGCGCGCCAGGCCGCACTGAGGCAACTAGGCGGATACTTATGATCATCACGATGTGGATAACTAGGTAAGAAAATCTTCATTTACCTAGTTGTGCAAATAGTTGCCTAACTAGTTGCGTTCATATGTATATAACCTGCGGCCCGGGGATGCTTTTGGGGCTCCAGGGTGCTTTGGCTCAAGGCCGGCATCAGTTATTCGAGTGGGTGCGGTTATATCTGCCGTTTTGTGATTCCAGGTCGTCAATCTTTGCCCATGTCGGGCGGGTGATCCTATGAGGGATGCAGGGTATGGCGTGGGTTCGCAGGAATTTCGGGCAGCAAACTGGGGGAGAATGAGGTAAAGGAAAATTCTATGGCAGGTTTTCTGTCAGCACTGGGCTACCTGTAAGTATCAGTCAGTCCGACGGGAGTAAGAGGATGTTTGTTCGAAGGATCATGAGTAACTCGGCGCATCGAGATCGTTGCGCCTGGTACGTTACTGCGGTGCTTCCTCGAAGCTCTGGTGGTATGTCCCCTTTGACGGCGCCTGCTGCTTCTAGTGCCCTTAGGTTGGCCCTTACGGTGTGCTCGTTTAGATCCAGGCGTCCAGCAAGCATGGGAATGGAAGCGGGGCCTCGCCGCTGGAGGTCCCTGATCAGTTGCACTCGTGCCGCGGACCCAAAGGCATCAATTGCGAATTGGAGATCTGCAGGGAGGCCTGTATCTATTTTGCGCGGCATGATCCCATCATGACTTTTCCTTGTGCTCATGACCAATAAGCCTAGATTTAAAATCTAGGCAGTGCTACCGTTTTCTTGTCAGATCATCCATAAAGAGGAGAATCCCAGTGACTACTGAAGTCACCAGCGAAGAGACCCAGAAGAAGCAGATGCATGCGGGTCTTCCCCATCGCGGTAAGAACCCTAAGTTGCCGTCGCGCCGTAAAGGCTTTGTCGCCGCTGTATTGGCCATGGCTGTCCTCGGTGCATCTTTAGCCTGGGTGGGAACGAGGTCTACCGGAAGCCACCAGATTCTGACGGTCAAGAATGACGTTTTTCGCGGACAAACTATCAAGCAGGAGGACCTCACTTCGCTGTCGGTGGAGGGGGAGCAGCCACAATACATCGATATCAATCGTCAAAGTGATGTCGTGGGTACTAAGGCTCAGACAAATCTGCTCGCCGGCACACCTGTTGTCGAGGGTTCGTTTGCATCTGCAATGCCGGTTCCTGAGGACATGAGCATCGTGGGATTAGGCCTGAAGCCTGCCAACATGCCAGGGCGCGAACTGGTGCCTGGTGACAAAGTTCGTGTAGTTCACACCCCATCAGGAGAACAGCTTACTGGCGATGAGACTCTCAAAACCGTTGCAGCTGTCATAGAGAGGTATCCGACTGCCAGCGAAGATGCAGAAGGTAACAGCAACTTCATCGTAGATATTCGAGTGAAGAAGGCTGATGCACCACAGATCGTTACCTGGAGTTCATCTGGTCTGGTGGGCATCGTGTTGGACGGTGAAAAGTAAATGGCTATGGTCACGCTCACCAGCATCGGTACGTCCCCGGGAATAACGACAACAGCGGTGGCCCTGGCAGTTGAATGGCCAAAGCCAGTCCTCTTGGTAGAAGCAGACATTTCTAAGCCATCATCTGTGATTGCTGGCTACATGCAATGTCAGATATCAGGTAAGCGGGGACTCAGCACGTTAGCGGAAATTTCTGCCATGAGCTCTGTTGACCGGGAATCCATCCTGGGATCATGCGTGCCACTAACCAGCACGGGAGAAGATGAGGGAACCGAGAATCTACTCCTACCTGCGATTTCAAACCCGGAAGCTGGCCACGGTATCACCACCATGTGGGGAGAGCTCGCGGAGGAACTGACAGCTTTTGAAGCCTCCGGCTACGACGTGATCGTTGATCTTGGGCGTTGGACGGGAAGCAAAGACCGCCGAATTGCTTTGGCTGAACGTTCAGACGTTATGTTGTATGGTCTGCAACCTACATTCTCCGCACTTGCTGCTCTCGACTATGGGAAAAAGTCCATAGAACCTCTTCGCGATGCAGTAGGGAGGGGCGACTCCTCTTCTGCTGTTTTGTACCAGCCAGCTGTAGGCGGCTCTAGCACGCGGGAAGTCAAGAAGTTCCTCAACATGGGGATTTCTGGGGAAATTCCATTTGCTCCCAAGCAAGCCGCAGTCTTTTCACAAGGCGAACCTAGCTCGAAACGAATGATCATGCGTGACAGCTACATGTCAGCTATCCGTGCACTGCGAGCCAAGATCTTCAAAGATCTTGATAAGACAAGAGAACTGATCCAGGAGGAAAGCGATGCCGGATAACATTACTAGCGACTCTGACCAGGATCTCCGCTCTCTGCCATTTTTCGCTTCTGAATTGACGGCGCAGCCATCACTCAAAGTGCCCACTTCAGTGAAAGAACATCTCAATGCAGGACAGAGCGGGCGCCGTGCGGCGAAAATTCAAAGTGAAGCCCGTGTAGAAGGCTCCCAAGAGTTCTCGGAAGAGAGCGAAGAATATTGGGAAACCATTCAGCATCTGCGCAGCCAAGCAGCAGAGCTTCAATCCCAGAAGCTGATGGAGCGCCCGGACCTCGATAACGACGCCCGCGAGCAAATGGGACGCCAGCACATTAAGCAGGTGGTACTTGATCACGTCAAACTCCAGATCCGGACCCACGGCCAAGAAGGCAGCTGGAGCGCACGCACGCAAGAAGAAGTTGAACGTACTCTGCGTGACTACATGTTCGGATTGGGGCCATTCCAGAAATATGTTGATGATGAAACCGTAGAAAACATCACCGTGAATGGGTGTGACGAAGTATGGACAGAGCACGCCGGGGGCGAAATGCGCCGCCAACCGCCTATTGCGCCAAGCGACCGTGTGCTGGTTGACGATGTTCAATTTCTCCTCAACCGTAAAGAAGAAGAAGCCCGCCCCTTCGACCAGGCCCACCCAGACGTGGACGCCGATCTCATGGAAATGGTCCGCCTTGCGGCTGTCACAAAGCCTGTGACGACGCGGCCCGTAATCGTGTTGCGCGTTCACCGATTCCTCAACATCACTCTTGACGAAATGGTGCAAATGGGAAACCTTACCGAGTCCGCAGCACACTTCCTCCGTGCAGTGATTGCTGCGAAACGTTCGGTAGTTTTCAGCGGCTATGCGGGTGATGGAAAAACTACCATGTTGCGAGCAGTCGTCAATGAATTCGACCCCTACGAACCAGTGATCACCATGGAGATGGAACGAGAACTTCATCTCCATCACCTATCTGGCCGCGCTGTTTCCCCAATTTCGCTTCAGTATCGTCCCGCAGGCGAGGCCGGTGGCGCCGGCGAATATTCCATGTGGGCCGCCAGCCGTAAAGCGCTGCGTCTAAATGCTTTCCGATTCATCGTGGGTGAAGTCCGCGGTGACGAAATTGGTCCCATGATTCGAGCCATGCAAACCGGAGCGGGAAGTCTTTCAACTGCACATGCTGAAGATCCTGAAGATTGCGTAGAAGCCCTCGTGGGCCTCGCTAGCCAGGAATACTCCGAAGAATATGCCAAGCGCCAGATCGCCCGTCATATCGATTTCATCGTGCAGCTCAACCGTGTAGAGCAGGAAGACGGAAGCAAACTTCGAAAAGTAACCCATATTACTGAAGTACTGCCACACGAAACTCATGGAGTGACTACCCTGGACCTCTTTCACCTCGATGAAGAGGAAAACGACGAACACGCGAAGTTTCTTCGCCTTCCAAGCGATTCACGCATGCGCCGCCGACTCGCGCGTCACGGTTTGAAAGAAGAAGTTCTGAGGAGGGGATTCTAATGCAACAAATGATGCTCCCCCTTGGGGTTTTCCTCCTGATTACAAGCCTTGGGTTAGCGGTCTCATATTTGCTGCTTCAGCCTAAAAAGAAGCTCAAGACGGTAGCAGTTCCGGCGCGTTTCCAGTGGGTGAACACGAAATTCTCGAAAGCTGAGAAAGTCCGTACCGCTGCTGCATTCGGCGCAGCGGTCATCCTTTGCATCTTTACCCGTTGGTTCCCTGCTCTTATTCTCTTTCCGCTCGCTGTTCTTACAATCCCAGCACTTTTCTCGAACCGCGCTGATCGGCTGGTGATGGAACGACTGGAGGCCCTGGAAGCTTGGACACGTTCGCTTTCGGGTCTCATCGGGGTTGGAACTGCGCTAGAAACCGCGTTGAAGGCTTCGCTTTCAAGTGCTGCAGAATCCATCCGCCCAATGGTGAAACGCCTCATTGCTCGACTTGAAGGCGGGTGGATGCTGAAAGATGCCCTCGAATCATTTGCTGATGAAATCGACGACCCAACAGCTGACATCATCATCATGAATCTCATGCTTGCTGCTGAACAAAGGGGAGCGGGTCTAAGCACCGCCCTGGAGAACATCGCTGAAAGCGTGCATGACGAAATCAAAGCACGTCACCAAATCGATACAGATCGCTCCAAGACCCGCTCAGATATCCGGATCATCATCGTGGGCGTGGCAGTCATGCTCGCCATCATGCCCTTTATGCCGATGGTTTCAGAGCCCTATAAAACTACAACAGGTCAGATCCTGTATCTAGTGTGGGTAGCGCTGCTTTGCTACATCGTGTACGGGATGTACCAGCTGGCTAAGCCATACCGTGCAGCGCGACTCTTAGGAAGGACAACCAAATGATACTCATCATTCTTGGCGGTGCCCTCATTGGACTAGCAGTTGCTCTATTGGCTGCGCCTCTATTTACTGCGAAACCAAAATTGGCAGTAGCTATGGATAATTTCGGTTCCGAAGTTCTCATTGACAAAGAATCTAAATTGGCCCCAGTCGACTGGAAGAGCAAGATTGGGCTTTGGGGCATGAAACTTCCACCGGTTCCAATGACCCCAAAGGTCTCCAAAGAAGACTTGCAACTCATTGGACGCACGGAGCTAGATCATTCTTTCCAGAAAATGATATACGGCTTTGGGATTGCCGGAATTGCAAGCTTTGGAGCAATTCTCTTATCTATAGCTGGCATTGAAAACACCATGTTTCCTTTGCTCGTGGTCGTCGCTTTTATGATGGGACAAGCTGTGCCGGACCGTCGAGCCCGCACCATGGCACACCATGCTCGTAAAGAGTTCGGCCGTGGTGTAGGAAGCTTCATCGAGCTCGTCGCTACTGAGGTACGACGTGGGGCCCATGTCACGGCAGCAGTCACTAGCGCTTCTACAATCAGTAACGATTCGTGGGTCTTCGCTCGAATCAGGCAAGTTCTCACCAGAGCTCAATACCAACAGCAGCAGGTATGGGATGCACTTGAAGAATTGGCTAACGAGATTCAAGTCCCGGAACTCTCGGAGGCAGCAAGAATTGTACGACTAAGCGGAAAGGACGGAGCCAGGATCTATGAAGCACTACGCGCTTCAGGCAAGAATCTCAGAATGAGAGCCCTTGCGGAAGAGCACGAACAAGCCAACCTAGTAAGCAACAAGATTTCAAGACGCGTGCAGGCAATCGTGATGGTCTTCCTAGGAATGATCCTCACCGCACTCTTTATCAATATCTCTAATTCCCCTTTTTGAAAGGAAATAACAATGCGCAAGACAATCGCAGATAAGGCAGTTCTGGCAACATTGACGGCTGTAGCTTTCATGACCTCACAGCTCAAAAGTGTTGCTCCGCGCAACGAACGAGGCAGCAACGATACCTCCAATTTCAGCTGGATCTGGATCGCTGTAATTGTGGCAGCTGTTGCAATTTCCTTCATGACTGGCAAAGCCCAGGAATGGATGGAAAAGATCAATCAAAGCGCTTGGTGGTAAACCACAATGATTCATGCACCCAAGAATCAGTGGCGTTGTGAGAAAGGGAGCTCCAACGTTGGAGGGTTCGCCTTTCTCCCAATCCTCTTAGTGCTGATTTTTGGAGCCATCGAATTCGGATTAGTGGTCAACGCTGATCAAAAAGCTCATGCAGTCGCGGCGGCCGCTTACAACGTCGCCCGATATGAGGGCTCTACGGCCGCAGACGGCCGCCGCGCTGCTAATGAGCTACTAGCCAGATATCAGATGGAACTCCCGTCTGATGCAGTTACGGTGACCCGAAGCGCAACCGAAGTTCGAGTCAGCGTCCGTGCTCGTTCTGACTCCATGATTCCGTTTCATGACGGATGGAAAATAGACCAGGAAGTGTCTGGCCCGACGGAAAGGATCATTGCACGATGAAAGATCTTTTCAAGAATTCCGAACGCGGCAGCCAATCAGTCAGTGCTTTCTTTGCAATACCGATGATTTTCCTATTTTTCATGCTCATCCTTTATGCAGGCGTTATGGGGTCTGCGAAACAGGCCGTGCAATCTGCAGCTAATGCAGCTGCTCGTGATGCATCACTTGCTCGCACCTCGAATTCTGGTAAAGCCGCGGGGATACAAGCAGCCACCCGTGTAATGACACAAGGTTCAGTCAATTGCGATTCGATTGATGTTGACGTGGACACCTCAAGATTCCAAGCATCTGGCACTAACTTCGGCAGAGTTGATGCAACTGTGACATGTGACGTTGTCTTTTCTGGAATCAAGATTTCCGCTATTCCAGGCATTAAAAGCACTACAGCACACGGTACGTCCCCCGTCGATTCATTCCGAGAAAGGTAAGCGACTAACCATGAAAGCTAAATGGTGGCAGAAAGAACGAGGTGAAGCCCCAGTGATCCTCATCTTCGGCATGATTCCAGTGCTTCTTATCGTCATTGGCTTGTTCATGGAGAACGGGGCGCTCATCAATGCTCAAGAACGAGCAACCTTGATTGCGCAGTCAGCGGCGCGTGCCGGGGTTAATGGTGGAATCACTGCTGATACGTCGATAAATTCCGAACTGGCTAGGCGAGCGGCGCAGAAATACCTAACTCAATCTGGGGCAGAAGGTAGCGTGGCTGTACAGAACGGGAAAGTAACAGTTCGCGCTGTCATCCCCTATGAACCAAAATTCCTGCCTATCGGAAACAAAGAAGGCGTAGGAATCGGCGCAGCCAGAGTATTCAAGCCAGGACAGTAGAAAGCATGAAAACCATGAAGACCAAATACATGATTACCGCATCGACCGCTGCTTTGGCCCTACTCCTTGCCGGCTGCAGCCAGACTACTGAACCAGAGGGCGGTACGTCCCCAAGCACTAAACCTACGGCGAGCGCTTCTGCTGATTCTTCGGCCAGTTCTTCGCCGGTGGCTTCAGAAAGTGAATCGGAGAGCGGCTCGGGGGAGTCGAATGATTTTGAACCGGTGACTACGAAGCCTGGTCCGGATGCATCGGTGGATGCTGCCTTCGAGACATTTCAACAACTGGTCGCTGTCAGCAACAAGCAGATGCAAGCGGGAGATACTTCTACTGAAGATTTGGCCAAGTTTGCCGTAGGGAACGAACTAAAGTCCACTCTAGACTCGTTGAAGGCCATCAAGGAAGAAAAAGAAAAAGTCTCGGGTGAAGTTGAGGTTGAGGAGATATCTGGCTATTCCGCCTCTGTAATTGAGGGGAAGAAGGAGCTGGATGATCACGTGGTTTACTTGGAAGTCTGCAACGACACCAGTGAAGTCGAAGTGACGCGTGCAAATGGAAAGCCAGGAGAGAAGCCGGAACTACTCAGAGCGGTTCTGAATGTTCAGGCACAGTACGACACCAAATTGGGAAAATGGTTTATTAGCAAAACTGAATTTAAAGATGGCGGTGTGCCATGTTAGCCAAACGTGTCGCAACGATCATCGCTGTACTTGCGCTTGCACTTGCGCTTGTGCCTTTTACTGCTAATGCCAGCATGGCGCCGATGGTAAAACTCCCTAAGGGGCTTATTTGCGATCGAATGGGTACGTGCAGTTCCACGGAGAAGAACAAAGGTGATGATGGTGATGGGACGAAGACTCGTCCTATCGGCAATACGGAGAAGCCTAAGGGGAAGAACAAAGGACCATCGAAGTGCGAGAACACCCACGGTACTGAGATTCCCTGCTCTGATAAGGAGCGCGGTGTGTGGAGCGCGGGGGATGAGTGCTACTGGCAGTTGAGAAATCCGCAGAAGGCGCCACCTCCAGGTAAGGATCCGTCGGAGGGCGCTTGGTATGTATGTTCTCCTGCTCCCAAGGATTGCTCGCACATTGATAAGGACGATTCCATTGCTTTGAACCTTTGTGAGCAGAGCCCGAGTATCTATGCTCCGCGTCTGGAATGGCGTGATACCCCGCCCCCTGGCGTCGATCAATTGACCCCTCCTCAAGCCGCGAAGCGGTTCATTGATACGTTCCAGCTTGAGGGTGTTGATTTCACTTCTACGATCGCTCAGAAGGATTCTGGTGCGGTGAATTTGCCGGTGTGGTTGTGGGTTCCTGCTGAGAATCAGAAGCCGTTGAATTGGGGTCCTTATAAGCGTTCGAAGACTCTTGGTGGTGTGGCGATTACTGCTGACGCCAAGGTGACCAATGTGAAGTACTCGATGGGCGACGGGGGATCGGTGTCGTGTAATGGTGCTGGGCAGCCATGGATCAAAGGTTCCGGGCGGACGGATTCTCCGAGCTGTGGCTACCGGTACTCGAAGATGAGTCCTGGCGATGGTTCGCGGCCTTATGAGATTACTGCTCGTGCGACGTGGAAAGTGACGTGGACTGGTGGTGGTGAATCTGGCACTGTGACGACGTTTACTGAGTCTACGGGGAATGGTTATGTTGGTGAGCTGCACGTGCTTAATAGCCGGAATCAGTTCGTAAACCAGATAGGGTGTTGTGGGACGGTCTGGTCTGGATCTGCTTGATGGGGGAGTGGTTCTAGGCCAGACTTTTTTGTTCCCGCGGCGCCGGGGCTGGGGCTGAGCTTCGCACGCAAACTGCGAGATATTTAGTCGGGGTAGTAGCTCATAATGTTGATATGAATATCGAGCAGAAAGCTGTGGGTAGAGTCAACGACGCTATTTTAGATTGTGACCATCTTGCGCCCTATATCGCTTCCATTGACCGAGTCCCGCTCACCGATGGTCATATCAATATTCATTCATCCGAGGAGCATACGAAAGCTACTTTCGTTGGAAGTGTCAATGTGCAGGTCAAAGGCAAAACAGTCAAGAATTTAGACCGGTATAGCAAAACTTTTCCCATTGAGAGGGTGGATCTTGAGGGGTACCACAAAGATGGCGGAGTTCTGTATTTTGTAGTCTTCATGGGAGAGCGCGGCCAGTCTCCTAAAGTTCACTACAAAGTGCTGACACCTTTCGGCATTGACGAGCTTCTTAAGAATATGAAACCTACGCAGAAGTCGAAAACAATTTCGCTGAAGAAACTTCCGGCAGATCCGGACAAAATTGAGAAGATCCTTAACGTAGCGCTGCAGGCTAAACGAGAAGTGCCAGGTTCTCAAATAGATTCCGCACTGTTAGAACACATCACTGGGATGAAGCTCTACACCGACGGCAACATTCCATTCGATGAGCCAATGATCCTCGATCGTACTAATCAAGACTTCACGATTGAGTTTAGAACTGCTGGAGGAATGGTCGGAGCTCTTGATGGCCAGTTCGAGTTCGTCCCTGAAGAGTACATGAGGCGACAGATGGATATTCCGGTCACATGCGGTAGTTTCACTTTCGAGAGACCGTTTCGACGACGGATCAGTAAGCACTTGACCGAGGTTGAGCTCAGCCTCGGGCTGAAATTGGTTGTACCGGATACCAATGAGTCCGAGGCAGTCGGATCTGTTTCGTTCACTACTCAGCGATACCTGGAGAGCAGGTATAAGGACCTTGGATTCTTGTTGGAATGTGCGGCTACCGGAGAGATTCGGTTTGGAGAAGCAGTCGCTCAGATTCAGGTTAATCAATTTCTTGACGACCATGAAGAATTGAAGTCCCACTTCAGATTCTTGACTGAATTGAGGGAGCTCGTCGTTGGTGTGCACGGTAATCCTGACCTCGTGGAACTGGAAGCACTGGACCAACGAAGAATTCAGCAGCTAGGGCACCTCAAACCGATGCTTTTGGAAGGGGCGGAACGAAAGCAAGAATTCGACAGGCCAATGCGCCTTAGACAGCCTCTTGGGGAATGGAACATTGAGCTCGTCTTTCTTGAAGGAAAAAAGCCGGGGGAGTGGCGTTGCGTTGATCTATTTAGCAAGGAGCTTCATCCTTGTTTCGTTAAGCATGATCTGGATGCTCCCGAGGATGCACCAGTCGCGGTGAGAGTCACGCCCTATGACATTCTGGAGGTCGAAGAATTAGGAAAATGCCTGAACCTTAATCTCGAACACATCGTGGAGGTATACGAGCCCTTTGCGATTTATCCGCAGAGCAGAGCGGAAGCCAATCATACGGTGCTGAAACTCATCCATTGCGCCGATAAGCACGAATGTCGAAAACGCGAGTTCCTTGATGCAGCTGCTCGCCTGAACGGATGGCTGATCGAAAACGAAGGAGAAGAGCCTCTGCATCTCATCAATCTGCTCCAACTCAAATATCGGACTTCACAACTAGACGAAGCAGATATGAGAAAGCTCCGAACAATAAAAAGAGAAGCTTCTCGCAAGACCAACGCGCCGGCATCAACGATTGAAGTCGCCTGTGCAATCCTCATGCAGGACTTCGATGAAGCGCTAGAGTGCTTTGAACTTCTCAACGATGAAGAGCAAGAAAACATGCCAACATGGCCGATCTGGAACCTGATGCCTGCAGAAGATCTCGAATCTGTCCCTGATATTGCGCAGTGAGCGCCGGAACCTCATCATGAAGATGGTGCGGTGCCGACGCTCAAGTAGTAAAGCGTGATTAATTGCCTTCTCGTTGCACTGTTACCTCGCCGTGCTGCATCAGCCATTGCTTATTGAAGGGCACGTTGTATCCATGGCCGAGTGTGAATGTTACCGTCTCATCTTCTGTTTCAGTGATGAGAATGGGGTGCAGTAATTCTGTTCCCCTGGCGTGCGTCATGATGTCGCCTGCACGGAGTGATTCAACCGGTAACTCGACCTTTCGCCATAGGGGGCCGGTAGTATCGGGAAGATCCTTTGTCCGGAACTCGCCAGAGCGCAGCTGAACAAACTGCGGCTGGTCCTTCAATTTGTACTGCGCCCAAGATTCCTTAAACCGTCCGCTGTAGTCTTCATCGCTTTCACCTGGTTTCCGTGCAAAGAACCGTTGAAATGACTTGTGACTCGGTGGCAGCGGGGGCATATGCAGTCCCAACTCGTTGAATGGCGGCATGAGACGGATCTCTTGTGCTAGGTCATAAAGCTTCATTGCATATTGATGGAACTGAACCGCAAGCAGGATGTCCCCGGCATCTCCGGTGGTCGGATAAGTGAGCTGGGCGTGGGCATCTCGAATGAGTTGGTCGGCCCAGAGCCCCTCGGCAATCGGAATGAGAACTTCTGATTTTGCGGTGTAGGCCGAGAAATTCTTTTCGTGGGATGGCACGTAGGAATCGATAAACGCGTTGGCTAGCGAGTAGCGGATCTGGCGAGCAGCTCGCAAAGCCGTTCCGGACTCCCAGAGGACCTGAGTGAAATCCCAGAGTTCTTCAGCAGTCCTGAAGCACCAGACAGCAGTGATGGCTAAAGCTGAGAGGCTATCTCGTTCATCTTGAAGTTCAGAGTCCGGGCGCAACATCGAAAGTCGCTCGGCCAACCCCATGAGATTGTGAACGAGGGAGCGGGCTTGCTCTTCTTTCACTTCAGAGTAAATGTCTTGGAAGTAAGACTCAGCTTGAAATACTTGAGTGAGAACTTGTGCGATGTTGCTTTCAAGCACTCGACGTTGCTGATCTGCAAAGGGCAGTGATTGATCCTGGAGGAACGCTAAATGAGAATCAACTTCTAAATATGGGTCCTGCGGCGCTTCGTCCGAGCCTCGACGATGCGCAGAATAGGAGCGCCAATCTCGTGCATTCTCATCCCACTTTTGGAAGGGGCCATAGTCGGCGCCATGCTCCACATGTAGATAGTCTAAAAATTGGGTGATGCTGGGCCGACGGAAATTGATTGTCACCTGTGAACGTTTCGGATGCAAGGGCTCACCTGGTGAGTACGCGTTCCATCGCTCGACAAAGCCTCTGTCGATCAGTTCCAAAAGGGTACGGTTGACTGTAGCTGCGGGGATCTTTGTCGCTTTGGAGATTTCTTTTCCTGTAGAAGGGCGTTGTTGATGTACGAGCCCAACCATTACCTGCTCAGCAGTATCGAATCTAGCCATAAATTCACAGTAGCGAAGAACCTGCAGATAATCCACATGTAGGTCTCAGAAAATCAGTATTGAGTTTTGCCTAACCAGATAGGTAGAGTGGGAGCAGGGTGATGGAGTAATTAGCATCTTTCTGATTGGAGGTACGAGGTTGGCGCCGATTGCTTTCATAAAAAGTTTTGCAACCTGTGACCGGTTTTCACCCTGAGAGGGGCTATCCCCTGATGGAAGGCGTTGTTTGCGTTTCACAAGGTGGTACGTCCCCCTTGGTACAAGGATCGAAGATTGAGGTCAACGATGAAATTAGTTAAAGGCCTAGCGGCCCTCATAGTCCTTCTTGGGCTCATTGCGGGTCTGCCATTTGCTCTTTTCGCTGCAGCCGGCAACCCACTAGAACGCCTGCCCGATATCCTTCAGCTAGCATCGCGCCCAGACTACGGGCTCATCATCACGATGAGCACAATTCTCCCGCTACTTGGCTGGGGCTTCTGGCTCTATTTCATGCTCTCAGTGCTTATGGAGCTGCCAGCAGCCATCAAGGGGATCAAAGCCCCACGCATCAAGGGCTTCGGCTCCGCCCAAGGCATCACCGGGGCATTGCTGGCAGCCGTGATCGGCATCTTCGGTATCGCCGGCCCAGCCAACGCCGCCACGGTAGATACCTCCATGAGCAGCCACACGGTGATCTCTGCTCCGCAACAATCCGGCAATGTCACCATCGACCAGAAGGCAGCTGCGACCGCAGCACAGAAAACCGACGGCCCGGAAACGTTCAAACACACTGTCCAATCAGGCGATACGCTCTGGGGACTGGCAGAAAAGCACCTCGGTGACGGCGCAAAGTACAAGAAGATCCTGGACTGCAACCCAGACATCACCGACGCCGACGAGATCTACGCCGGCACCACCATCAACATCCCCAAGATCAAAGCGTCCACTGCGAAATCAGCACCGAAACCTGTCAAGACAGCACCCACTAACGAGTCCGTTCAACAGACCCAGAAAGACACCACAAGATCCTTTGAGCAAGACCACACCAATAAAGATGTCTCCGAGGCACTCAGCGCTCCAGCACCTGTTGCCACCCCAGAAGTACAGGCCGCAGACGAAGCTCCCGTAGCTGAAACCTCCGAAGGTGATCAAGCAGATGACAGCTTCATGGGCAATCAGCTGCTCCAGACCGCTACCGGCATTGGTGGCCTGCTCGCAGCAGGAATCCTGGCGCTACTAGGCCGCCGCCGCTTGCACCAACGCCGCATTCGCACCGCCGGGCAACGCACAGAAGCAGTAAGCGAAACAGCCGCGCGAACCGAACGCGAACTACGCGATGTCGAAGACCCGCTAACCCAAGCCACCATCGATGCAGCACTACGCTTCCTCGGATCCTGGGCCAAAGAAAACGGTACGTCCCTCCCCAAGATCTTCTGCCTCCGTGCGGCCACCGGCAGCTTGACGTTCTACCTCTCAGAAGCCGCAGAACTACCTGCGCCGTGGACTAAAGACGACGTTGACGGAACGGTATGGAGCCTAGCTCCTGACGACGTACCGGATGCCGAAGAAGGCAGCGAAGCACCGTACCCGGCCATGGTCACTTTGGGCGAAGACACCAAAAACGCCCAGATCCTCGTCGACGCCGAGTACATCGGCGCCCTCGGAGTGGAAGACCACCACAACGGAACCAGCCACGAAATCCTCACCGCACTGGCCGTAGAGATGGCCTGCAGCCCATGGGCCGAGCAACTGACCCTGAGCCTTTGCGGAGTTGCAGATGACCTCCCATCAGCCCTCGGTACCGGGCGAGTCACCAGCTACGAGAACATCCCAGAACTGCTGACCATGCTGGAAGGCAAAGCAGCTGACGTCAAAGCTGCCATGGAAGCCGCCGGTACCGAAACCATGCATCAAGCAAGGGTGCTCTCAGGGCAATCCTGGATGCCAGAAATAGTCCTACTGGGAATTGAACCCACCGACCGGCAGCGTCACCAACTACTGAACCTCGTTGGCCAGATCCCGCGCCTGGGCATCGCAGCGATCACTGCAGGCTTCACCATGGGCGACTGGAAGCTCAGCGTCGACGATGACGGCTATGCCACCCTCGACCCCTTGGGTCTATCGCTGAAACCACAGAAGCTTGACCAAGATCAACAGCAAGCTGTGATGGAACTGCTGGCCAAGAGCAGTAAGCAGCCACAAGCACCAGAAAACGGTACGTCCCCTCAGAAGGAATTCAACGACGAAGAGTTCGTCGTTGAGCTTCGCGCCGTCCCCGAAACAGATGAAACGCTCATTGACCCTGGGACAACTGGCCAAGCAGGGCCGGAACAGCAGGAGGTCCCTGCAGAACCAGTTGGCTCCGAACAGCCGGAAGAAGAGGCAGCCTCAGCCCAGATCGAAACAACCGATGCCATCGCACAGGAACACGAAGCTACCGAAACGATTGCGTCTGCAGCCGACGAAAACGCGGAAAGTCCAGATAGCTCACTAGAGCCAGAGGCTCTAGATGCTGCTGGCACAGAAGGCGCGCAGACTACCGTCAGTGACGAAGCCAAACCAAGCCTGGAGATCGTCAAAGACCAGGAGCCTGCAGCTGTTCCCGCAAACGGTATGTCCCCTGTAAACAGCGACGAGCTCGATAACCCTGAAGCTGAGCTGGATTCAGAAGCCCAGCAGCTATTGGCATCCCTCGCTGAAGAAAAGGTCCCAATGATCCGTCTTCTGGGCACCGTCGATGTCCTCAATACACGAGGCAAAATGCCGGTTTCACCAAATACCGGAAAGGAATCACCAGGTACTGCAGCCCGCTGCATCTCTCTACTGGCCTATTTGGCCATGAATCCAGGGGCAACCACCGAGCAGTACAACGAAGCCTTCTGGCCAGGAACACAACCTTCAGGAGCCAAAGGCGCGCAGAACCGCAACAAGCTGGCCAACCTCACCCGTGACTATCTCGGCCAGGATGAAGATGGCACCATGCTCTTCCCGCACGCCCGCAACGAGCGATACAGCCTCGACGAACGAGTGATGTGCGACTGGACCATTTTCACCAAGCTCATTGGGAACAACGTCTACACCGTTTCCCTGCCTCGACTCATCGCCGCCATAAAGCTGGTCCGCGGTGCACCATTCGAAGGAATCCGCCCGAAGAACTACCTCTGGAACACCGAGCTGCACACCGAAATGATTGAACTGATCACGGAAGCAGCGCACGAACTAGTAGACCGCGCCATGGCCATGAAGAACCCAAAGCTTGCCCGCCTCGGAGCCACCGTCGGTCGTACCGTCGACCCTGCCAACGAGCAAGCCTGGCGAGACGCGTTGAACGCCGAGTACATCGCCAAGAACCGCAACGCGGTACAAGAAATCGCTGACAAGTTGCAGGACTACCTGGGCGCCTATGGAGATGACGACGAGCCAGCTGACGAGACTCAAGAGCTGATCAACCAGCTGCGAGAGGTCGGATATGTCGCCTAACCCCGGAACCCGAGGCACCAGCCGTGGTGCGGTGGCCTTCATGAAAGCAGAAGCAGCGCGCATGAAGGCCAGCGATGGTATGTCCCCGGCCGTAAGCATTCCCATCAGCGTTGCCAGCACACTGCTGCTGGTACTGCTGATGCAACAGACCATCCTGCTGTACCAAATGCCGGCCATGGCACTTTCGCTGGTTTTCGGTGCACTGGTCAGCATCAAAGACCTCAAACAGCGCCGGGTCCCAGATGCCTACACTCTGCCTTGGACCGCAGGGCTCCTGGCAGCCTTAGCCATGGTCATCGTCTTAGTGCCCCAAGGATGGTCTATCGCTGGACAAACCCTGGCTCTTACCGGTGTACATGTCGGCTTCTACGGCCTGCTGCTTCTCGGCAAGGCCACCAGCATGGGGGACCTCAAGCTCAGCTTGCCACTCGGCCTGCTCCTAGCTCCCTTAGGCCTCGGCCCCATGATTTGGGCTGTCGCCCTGGCCGGAATCACCGGGCTGATCCACGGTTTGGTACTCAAACGCCAAGGCCAAAGCTCCTATCCGGCAGCTCCCCATATGGTGGTTGCCGCCCTACTTGTTTCCACTCTGGCGATCCTTGCCGAGCTTTCTAAAGTGCTTCTCTAACCCAAGGACGAGACCATGGACAATGAAGAGCAGCAACTAGACGAGCTATCCCAAAAAATCCTGGATTTCGAAACCAAGCACTGGAAATACGCGGGCGCCAAAGAAGCGGCTATTACCGAACAGTTGGGCCTGCAGCCAACGCACTACTACCAACTGCTCAACCGCCTTATTGAATCAGACCAAGCCCTGTCCCATAATCCCATGCTGATCAAGCAGCTTCGCGGTAAACGCAGCACCAAGCGCCGACTGTAGTTCAAGTAAAGCTGGCTCATACAGGAACCCACATGGCTGAAATGCCAGCCGTGGGCGATCGGCAAGCTAAGCCACTACCAATCAACGAATTCCGGAAAGATGAGATTCATGAGTTCCCCAGCAACTGGCCGTTTCCGTACCGTCAACGAGATCTCCAAAACTCCGTGGTGGTATGTCCCCGGAGCTGCAGGAACCATGGCGGCAGCCTTCTCCCGGCACGAGCCAGGAGCAGGATTGATGCGCGTGATCACCTACCCGGTTTACCTTTCCCTTGCCTTCGGAGCGAAGCTTCGTGGACGGCTCTATCAGCAGAATCATGCGGTAGGGATCGTCAATGACCTCAAGCCATCGGCGGCCCATAGAGTAGCCGACAGACTCGGCCTTCTGATCGTTTTATTCTCACCTTTCTTGGTGGCTTCGCTCTTTGATCCTTTCGGTATCTGGTGGGGCCTGGCACTGGCCTATGCTTTCGTGCCGGTCCTTGCCGTCCGTCGGCAGGGGAGCCGGAGCGCTGAACGGGAAATGAGCCGGAAGAAGCTCGCTAAAGATCTTGGACCGAGTGGTGTTGAACTCAGCTGCATTGCCCGCGGAAAAAAGTCGGCTTCTGGTGACGGAAAACTTCTCATTCAGGGGCTAGCTCATCAATACCAGCAGAACCATACTGTCGGGTTGGTTGCTCATACTGACAAGCACCTGACGTTGTATGCGCTCATGGGATTCAAACGCATTGGAACCACGCTGGCCATGAAATATCCAGCTGCAGGGGAGTAGCGACAACCACGGTACGTCCCCTCTAAAAGAAGGGGACGACCATGCTAGAGCTATTTTCGAAACCACACTGCGGACCATGCACCGGAGTAAAAAACTACCTGGAGAGCCGCAACGTCGATTTCAAGATCCACGACGTGACCGCTGACCCGCACGCACTCCAGCGCCTGAAAGACCTGGGCTACATGCAAACCCCTGTCGTCTTCGATACCCATACAGGCGATCACTGGTACGGATTCGACCCCACCAAGATCGACGCAGCTATCACAGCAGCGAATGCCCTGGCATCAGCGGACCACTAGATGGTATGTCCCATGGAACTGAACCAGCTCACCGACTCCGCATACACCCTCATCCTCACGGTGGCACTCCTCGGAAGCCTCGCCTGGTTGCCTCGGCCAAGCTTTCTTCGGAAGAAGAAACTGACCAGCGTGGCCGGTATGTCCCTCACCATGAACCGCCGGCGCATCCATAAGCGCCGGCACGCACCACGAGAAACCAAAATCAAGAAGCAGACGCCTCGCGTGGGACCCGGATCGAGCACCGCGGGAGAGGACTAGCGCCATGAATTTCAGCACTTCGCTCAACGGCACCTTTGGCACTAACGAGAGGTCAACGGCCTCATGGCTCCATCACGGCACTGGGGGATATACCCTGTTCCTGCCACGGAGGAATCAGCAGTGGTACCCGGATCTTCTCGAAGGAGTGTCAAAGGGATTCCTTCTTCGGCACAAAGCATGGCGTAGCTTCTCTAAGCTCACTGGATTTCTTTGCCTGGCTTTCATAGCTTCATTACTCGTTGCGGCACTGTTAGCTATGGTTTCGGGCGCCAGCGCGTGTCCTGAAGTTCGCTCAGCCTGGTCGGGGACCGCATGGCTGACGGGCCTGATTCTCATTGTGTGGGCAATTTCCCGCGTCACAAGATGGCAAGTGGCGAAAAAAGAAGCTGCTGCTTTAGCCAGAGCGAGTGAAATAGATTGCGCCACAGTCCATGTGCAGACCGAATCGCTATCGGAATGCGAAGCAATACTGCAAGCCTGGGATGCTTTGAGCTGGGCCAGCCAGCAGAACTTACTCAAGGCCCATGAGGGGTCCGGAGGAAGCTTGAAGGAAGAAGAATTCAGGATCTTGCTGGCCAGAAGCGACCGGACCTGCGCAGGTTAGCTAGAACCAGCGTAAAATTCGCACTGTGGATGTGATTGTGACGTATGAACTCGGTGATGTGGTCGACAGGATCATCGTGAGTGGACCAGACTACTACCTTGCCAAAGAGCAAGCCGATAACCAGGTACCTGAAGGCGCCATCAAATTGAATACGCGGGTTCTCAGAGACGTTGACCCGACGACGTTCGGCTAGCTCTAACCAGCTAGTTTTAGGCAATAGAAAAGCGCCCCGGAGAAGAGGTTGATTGTCAGATCATTCCTCGCAGCTTCACCGTAAAGGGAAGCCTCGCGAACGGGGCGCTTTCATATAAATTGTAACAGGCTAAAAGCCTTTCAGACAGGCCAAACTGGTATGTCCCCGACTATTTACCTGCCAGCAATTGCTGAATGCGTTGGGGAGTCATTCCCATCGCAGCAGCGATCTCATTGTTTCTCCAACCGGCCTTGACCAAGCCCCGAATCCCTTCCAACCGATGCTGCTCCGCCTTCAGGCGGGTAGCTTCTGCCTCGGCTGCGAGCTGGCGCCCTGTCTCGAAATGCGCAGCTTGTTCAACGGGGAATTCAACGGTGACGTCGACAACCAGTTCTTCCAGCTCGATCCCTAGTTTTTCCGCAGCTTTCATGCGACTCAAGGACCAAGCCCGCTGTAAGGTGTTGGCCTCTACCAGGATGGATGGATCTTCAACGGAAACAGTCCATCCATTGCCATTGGTAGTCCTAACCGCTGTACCGGCCACGTGCGTCTGCGCATCGGTATCTTCTGGAACCGAAGTCCGCTCAGACGCTGGAAGCGGCTTCCCGTTCTTTATCCAGGCTGCAAGCTTCTGCGGGCTATACCGGCGAGCGCGTTCGCCTGGTTCTGGTGGGGTGCGTAGGTCGAGGTTGGTGCCGTTGAGTTGAGACATGAGGTAGCGGAAGTAGGCGGGTTTGATGCCTGCTTTGTCGGCTGCTTGTTCGAGAGTGAGTCCGCGCATTGGGGGCGTCCTTGGGTGGGAGTGATCTGACACCTTGAATTATAGCAAGTTGAATTTTACTAAATTGCGTGGAGTGTGGGTTGTTGTTTTGTTAGCCCAGTGGTTTCATGGCAGGCGCGTCATTAACAGTCATTAAAACGAAAAAAGTGATCCGGACTTGGGATAATAGGAGTGTCTAGCTTCTAATCCACCAAAATCAAGGATCACCTTTTCAATGAACCATACTACCCAAGTTTTCCCTGCCATCCCCACCCAACTCACCGGCCAAACCTTGGTCTCCCATGCAGGCCTGTCAGTGCTCACCAACTTCCTGAACGCGGTGGACTTCCGTAGCCTCTGCGAAGACAGGTTCAGCCAGTTCGTGCCAACCACCGCGACCCACCGGCCGGGAAAAATTCTCGGCGCACTCGCCCTGTCCTTGGCGGCCGGCGGCGAACAAGTCACAGACATCGACCAGCTACGCACCGCACCAGAACTCTTCGGCCCTGTGGCGTCGGATGCAACGAGCAGCAGGTTCATGGGACGGATCAAAGATCAGCCAGAGGCTTTCGCTTACGGATTCGCCACCATGGCCCGGAGCCTGCGCACCAAAGTCTGGAATGCTGCCGGGCCGAGAAATCCGGCCCGGCTGGCTACGGCAGCCAATCCGCTGATCATCGACCTCGACGCCTCGTTGGTTCATGTCCACTCTGACAAGGAATCCAGCGCTGGGACGTATAAAGGCGGGTACGGGTTCTCACCGATGATTGCCATGGCTGATTACGGCAAAACCAACGGCACCGGTGAAGTCCTCGCCGTGCATCTGCGCCTAGGCAACCGGGGCGCGAACTCCGCGAAATCCCATATCGAGGTACTCACCCAAGCGCTGGCCCAGCTGCCTGAAAATTTCTATGACGAGCACGGAAATCTTATCGGTGAGAAGATCCTGGTCCGTACCGACAGTGCCGGCTCTTCCCGCGAGTTCTTGCACCACCTTCATTCGTTGGGGATCCAATTCTCCACCTCGTATTCTTTGCCGGTGCTCAAGGAGCGGTTCATCCGGTGGATCGATGAGAAGAAGTACTGGGAACCAGCTCTGGACCCTGATGGTGGTCAACGAGATAACGCGTGGGTGATTGATACGACGAAGGTTTTGGAGTTGAGGCAATACCCGCCTGGAACTCGGATTTACCTGAGAGCTGAGCCGTTTCATCCCGGGGCGAAAGCGAACTTGTTCGATACGGACGGGAACCGGGTGACCGCGTTCTTGACCAATAGCCCACGGTTCAACGTGGCGTTGCTCGATGCCCGGCACCGGGCGCGTGGCCGGTGCGAGAACAGGATTAAAATGTTGAAGAATGCGGGGTCGGGCAAGCTGCCGTATTGGTCTTTTGCGGCAAATCAGGCGTGGGCGGACCTGGGGATGTTCGCGGTCAATTTGGTGTCTTGGCTGCAGCTGGCGGTGCTGCCTGGTGGTCATGAGGCTTCGGTGTGGGATTTGAAGCGGTGGCGGTACCGGTTGTTTTCGATGGCAGGGAAAATCGTCACTGGCGGGCGGCAACGCCGGCTGTTGATCCCGGCGAGAGCGCCAGAAGCACAGTTGCTATGCCAGTTGCAGGAGAGTGTTGGTGTGTTGTTCCAGGGGTGGCGGCAAGGATTGCTGATCGGCTGAACAGGAAGTAGCTGTTCCCTTGTTTCCTAGGTTTTGAAAGGCTATTTTGGTCCGGGTGCGTGGAGCCTGGCAATCAGCGTCGGTGGTTCAGGCGCCCTTTGGCGCTGACTGAATCAGGAACGGCCACCGAGAATCCTTGGGATTGAAGTTCGGTAGCCGTTAGATAACTGATGAAAAATCTGGGTTAAACCTGGGGCTTGACACAACAGATACTATTGATTTTCTCCTAGATTCAGCTCAAACTATCCCGTCTAGTTACTTCCCTGCCCACGAGATATCATGAAGGCGCCGGAATGAGGATGCGCCGCTTCTTACTGAGTCGATAATCGATGGGGATTAGAACCCAGTATCAGGTCTGCCCCGTCCAGGGTTTCAGCGAGTTCGCCGACGTTGGGAAAACCTGTTTCTTTGCCGGAGGCAAGGTCTCATACATGTGTGCGGATACTTCTGGAACCGAGTCGCAATAGTAGAAATTTTCGGTCGCCGAATAGTATTCGGTATCAGATCGGCTATCGACCAACTTTTCGAAGTGTTCAAAAACCACGGCCAAACTCTCTAGTGTCCAAAAGCTTACTACCACACAACCGAAGTAACACTCGCCTACTGGTTCCTTATTCTTGAACATTCCTCAAAATCTGCATTGATTATGTACAGAGCATTGCAGAATCATGTTCGACATGAAGTGAATCGTACTTTCACCTGACAGTATTCCACTCTCAAATACTATATGCTGACTGCGTGATTGAACTAACAGATTCGACTACCGCGGACACACTCGCGGGCACTTTTACCACGAGCCGGGTAGTCGATCGTGCCATTAAAACGGATCCACAAAGTGTGAAAGCGCTGTCAGGCGAACGCCCTACAGATCCCTACGTCGGGGACATCGCTTCGCGACTTTGGCCAATCGTATGCACTTCCAAGAAGCGGACACCAGCGCCATCGCGCTCACTGCGAGCAACTCCGACGCAAATGAAGTAGCTGCCGCAACGCTTGATGAATTACGCAGTGCCACGCTTATGGCGTATAGAAATTTTTAAACAATTCAACCAATTATGCAACCAAAAGGCTACATCTTGAAATTAAATGAACGCGTAGATGCGTATCAATATTTACCGAATTTAGATTTCGACACATATTATGATGTTGTGAAAGATAAATGGCCATGGGTGTCTAATTTGATTGACGTCGATGGTTGTGATACTGAAAGGCGCCTAGTCGATTTAAGTAGTGTTAAGAATGAATTCGAAGAAAATGAAGCAGCTGGTCGAGGAGACTCCTATAGAGATGCCATGAGAAATACTGGTGTCAGGTCCGTTGGCATGTCTCAGTTATTGCAAAAATTCTCCTCGTCCATTGGGAATCCTTTAGTTCTTGACATTCTTGGCGGTGACGGTGAGCTTGCTCGGGTTGCTGCATCTGAATATCCGCATTTTCGAGTGCTGACGTCCGATCTGGCCGGAAGGATGATCGAGAGTGCGATGGCACAAGAAATTCCCGCAATCCGCCAATCAGCTGAGGACCTTTTGTTGCTCGATGGTTCGGTTGATGGCGTGCTCATCGCATACGGAACACATCACATTGACCCTGAGCAGCGGAAACGTGCCTATGCTGAAGGCCTTCGTGTGCTGGTGGCGGACGGATCATTAGTTGTGCATGACTTTGCCCCTGATAGCTGCGTAGCTACTTGGTTCCGCGAAGTAGTTCATCCGTCATCCCCCGCTGGCCATGATTACGTTCATTTGAGTGCGGATCAGTTGACGGATGACCTGACGAAAGCTGGAGCGAAATCCATATCAATTAGTGAGATGTACGATCCTTTCATATGCGAAGGCACGTCCGTGAAGGCAGCAATTGATAATCTCGGTTTCTACCTACGTGGTATGTATGGGCTGACGGCTTCGCTTTCGGACGACCAGATACTGGAACGTGCGCGAGAAATCTTTGTCCTCAGCGCAGAACAAGCGGAGCGTTGGCATGTCTCCCCAAACATTAGCGTGGAAGGCAAACACCATACGTACAGAGTGACTTTGCCACGCGTAGCGCTCGTTGCGACGGCGTTCAAATGAGTCAGTCACCCACTATATCGAGCGATGGTTGGCAATTGCCTACCGTTATCGACGGGACTCTAGCCAGGCATTCATCGCAATCGTTGGCAGGCGGAATCGAACGATACGTACAGATCCTGAGCCAGCAGGATTGTTCGCCGTCCACTCTAATTGTTCCAGATTTTCCACGCGGTGTAGAGCTGGTTGCTCTGCTTGTTGCTGGACTTCGACTGGGATTGCCAGTTCTCCCGGTCGATTTCCTTTGGGGCGAAGCTAAACGGCAGTCTCTGCGCGCATTGCCTGAACAACTCTTGATTTGTACACTTGGCGGTTCAGCTAGTTTAGGGCTAGAAGCAGACGTAGTACTTCCACCACTAGGGTGTACGCAAGAGGTACCTGGATGGAGTTCTCTTGCAGTGCCGCCGGAGTCAGGAACTGCGATAGTGCTCCCAACATCTGGTTCCACAGGTGAACCTAAATTTGTCATGATTCCCAAGGGCGCGTTATTGAAACATGTGGATTGGATAAAGAACCAATTCTCCGTAACTAATGAGGACTGTATTCTCGCTGAAGCTAGCCCTGCCTTCGACGCTGGCATCTGGGAAATTCTACTAGCATGTCGTAGCGGTGCCACCCTATGCGTCCCCGATGAGTACACGGTCAAAGACGGCATTGAACTGCTGGAATACGCAAAGCAAACACGCGTATCCATCGTGCACTTTACTCCGACAATGCTTGACCATTGCGCATCATTGTCTGCGCAAGCGATTCTCACGGTGAGGCTGGTTGTCCTCGGCGGCGAACGTTTGAATGTTCGCACGGTTGTTCGAGCACGAGCGCTCTTCCCAAACGCCAAGGTGGTCAATGTTTACGGACCTAGCGAAACTATCATTCATGCAACTTCGTTTGATGCAACCTTATGGATGGATTCATTCTCCGGTGACGAAGTGCCGAATGACGGTGTGCCTATCGGCGAAGTGATAGTCGGTCGTGAAGTGCGGCTTGCACCTCACACTGCGATTCCTGGTTGTGTTCCTGCTTCAACTGGAAATCAAGGAAGAGCGATCATAGGTGGTGTCGACGGGATCGCTACGGGTTATCTGGGGATGCCCGGTCTAACCGCCAGAGCTTTTCGACCTGTGGCTTCGGGGCGCCGGGAATTTTACACACAAGATCTTCTGGTTTCGGATGGCAGCGTACTCAAGTTTGTTTCCCGCCTTGATGATGCACGTAAAGTACTGGGTCATCTGGTTTCGCCCTCTGCCATCGCGCGTGCTCTTGAATCAGCCGTCGGTGTTAGAGCAGCAGTCGTTGCTTTCGTGTCTTCAGACGAACATACGCTCGTATCGGAAGTTCAATTGGAACCCGAAAGTCTGCAAACCGCAGAGGGGCTCAGAAGCTACTTACTTATGTCCTTCCCCGCTGTGGCTGTTCCCCAGCAAATTCGTATTACTGAAACTTTCGCCATGTCCGACAACGGCAAATCTTACCCAAAACACTTGTGAATATTTAGAGATCGGAGAGACCCGCAATGGTGAAACACAACGTTGAGATTGCAGGAATTGTGCGGGAAACGTGGAGTACTGCACTTGATCGACCCAATCTTGAGGAGAGCTCAGATTTTTTTGTAGCTGGTGGTCACTCACTCGTTGCCAGCAGGATGATGTACATCTTGCGAGAGCGTCTGGGCACTAAAATTTCCATGAGAACTCTCTTCGAGAATCCTACACTTGGTGCTTTTACAAATGCTGTGTGCCAAAAAATGTCGTTGGACGGAGAAGAATTCATTGACTGATACAGCGCAAACGCTTTGGGAGCTTGTCCTACGCGCAGCGGAACGATGGCCGAAAAGAACCGCCATCCAAGCTAACGGAACTACGCTAACCTACCAAGAGCTGACTCGCGAAGTTAATGAGCGGGCTCAAGAACTACTTTCGATGGGTTTCGGAGCTGGTCAGGGTCTCGCTATTGAAATTCACCGCGGTCCTGAAGCCTACATAAATATTCTGGCAAGTTTGTCTATCGGAATGTACTATGTACCGATTGGCCCTGACATCCCGGAGAAGCGCCAGTCCTATTTACTTGAACAAAGTAGCTGCACGGGTACTGTCCGAATGATGTCAGGTTCCTCCACAGAAACTTCGATTGTTCGGCTTAAAACCGTCGATACGCGCGCCAAAACAAAGACTCCCGAACACGCTGATTTGCTCGCCTACCTGATGTTCACAAGCGGCAGTAGTGGTAAGCCTAAGGGAGTGATGATGCCCCATCGTGGCCCTGTTTGGCATATAAAGGCCATGCAAGAGCTGGAGCCGTTAACACCCGACGATCGTGTTCTCCAAAAAGTACCGCTTTCATTCGATGTGTCCGTCCGTGAGATTTTCTGGACGCTAAGTCAAGGTGCAACATTAGTTGCGGCACCGCCACGGTCCCATCTGGACGCACAATCAGTACTCGACATAGCTGATGCAGAGCGAATCACGGTTCTGCATTTTGTGCCAAACCTACTCAGGCCTTTTGTTGACGAATTAGCCTCGGACATGTGCAAAAACTTGAGATTAGTCATTTGCGGTGGCGAGCCGCTCTCCGTCGACTTAGCCATCAGTCTCAACCGAAAATCAAACGCCCAACTAATCAATGTTTACGGCCCAACAGAAACCTCTATCGATGTGACATCTCATTCATGGTCTGGGGCTGGTCGTGAGACTGTGCCGATTGGTCGCCCTTTGCCGGGGGCCGAGATCAATGTCGTTGAGGTTTCGAGCCAAGCTCAGTTAGCTATCGCAGGGCCTGCTCTGTCTTGGGGATACATTGGTGCGTCGGGCGAGACCGCCCGGCGCTTCCGTCCTCAACCAGGCGCTCATTCACAACGAATGTATCTGACCGGAGACGCAGTCACGGACAGCGACTGGGGTTTCATCTACTCCCATCGAGTGGATGAGCAGTTCAAGTTTCATGGAGTACGCATAGAGCCAGGGGAGATTGAAGCCCGCCTTCGAGAGCATCCTGAAGTCAACGATGTCGCCGTTGTGGTGTCTCACGAGAGCACAACCAATGAGGCTGAACTCGTCGCGACAATCGTCCCCTATCGCGCTTCGCTCGTTCCCCAAACAAATCTGGGCTGGTCAACGAGTTCCGCGAACGACGTCATGATGCTTGAGCGTGATCTCAAAAATTTCTGTCGAGAGATGCTTCCTGGAACCCATATACCGAGTGCTATGAGATTTGTCGACGAGCTTCCACGCCTTACTTCCGGCAAGATCGATAGGCGAAGTCTTCGAGATCCACAAGACAAATCCACATTGGGTTTGAAAGACCAGGATTTAGACCTTTCCAAATTCATAGCGGAAATCATGGGGTCCGTCCTGAATACCACATCATACGAAATGAGCGATGACTTTTTCCTACACGGTGGACATTCGTTAGCCGTAATTCGTCTTCTTGGTGCACTGCGTAGAGCCAGGCCTGGAATCTTAGTAAGTGTTCGCGATATCTACGACTGCCCGACCCCGGAAACGTTGGCAATACGAGTTAGGAGCAATACAAATGATCGTTCGAATTGATGGTACGAATCAAGCGACGGATACATTACAACAATGTATCCGCGATGCCATGGAAACGCACGGCAAATCGGCTGCTCTCCATGTCCGCACCTCACTTGCAATGACTCCTGAAGAGTTGAGTCGTCTCTTTAATTCCCTTGAAACGGATTTTGGGTACGAAGGGGGAAACACTCCGAGGCGTCAATTGTCTGGCGCAGTAGTCTCTGCAACTGAGTTACCACCCGAATTTCCAATCTCAGCGCATAATGAACTCTCGTATGGTCGCACTTGGCCAACGCGAGTTTATTTCGGCTGCGAGAATCCACCTAACAGTGGTGGTGAGACCTATCTGGTCTCCGGTGAATCGTTATTGTCCCAATTGCCAAAAGCCATTCGCCTAGCCTTCGTAGAGAAGAATCTCGTCTACATGAGAACGTTGCATAGCGGCCATGGGCTCGGTCGCAGTTGGCAGGAAACCTATCAGACTGAGAACGCGAACGAACTATCCGCAAGGCTTAGGTCTGAAGGATCAGACTTCAGCTGGCATGAAGACTATCTGACCGTCCGTCAAAAGGGACCTGCAGTCTTGGATGATCCGACGAAGAACGGATCAGTATGGTTCAATCAGGCTGAGCAATGGCACCCTTCTTCGCTTCCCTTAGACGTACATGAAGTTCTCCTGGAAACTCTCGGAGACGAACGTAAGTTCCCCCAGTATGCTGAGTTTGGTGATGGAACTGAGATCCCAAATGAATGGCTAGAAGAAATTCGTTCGCTTGCATTATCGCTGGCCGAACCGGTTCAGTGGTCTGCCGGTGATCTCCTCATATTCGATAACCGTGTGCACTTGCATGGAAGATACGCCTTTACTGGCCAGCGACGAGTCCATGCCGCGCTGGCCGTGTGAGGCTGAAAAGTGACCTTAATGAGTACAAATATCAGTGAAATGCTAGCTGCTGTTGTCGCTGAAGCACCAGATTCGACTGCGATTGTGGACGACGCAACCGAAATGTCTTTTGGCGAGCTCGATGCGAGTATCAATGCCATAGCTTCGTGGCTATTGGATCGCTCGTTTCCACCCGAGACAATTGTTGCATTACAGATGAAACGAAGCGCATCCCTTATCGCTGCGATGTTTGGAGTCCTAAGAGCGGGTTTTGCCTTCCTCCCATTAGATAGCGAGCTACCCCTCGAACGGCTTGACTATGTGATTAGGCACTCACGTACACCCCTAGTCATAGTCGATGATGCTCTTCGAGCGGCAACCATACCGACTGAAAAGGTCGAGATTTCCACACTGATGCACTGCGCCACATCCCAAAACGTAGAAATACCATTTCCTGAGCCTCATGGGACTCAATTGGCTTACTGCATTTACACGAGTGGCACCACAGGCAAGCCCAAGGGTGTAGCCGTAAGCCATAATTCGCTAGCGGCGTTCAGACACGATATGTTCCGACTAATGGGCCATCAGAAACTTGGCTGGCTGAGTCTCACTAGTCCTGCATTCGACATCAGCATCTTGGAATTGCTACTGCCACTTACATTCGGCGGGAGAGTCGTCATCGGACCACGCCCAAACGATACTTACGCGATTCAAAAAATAATCGCGTCCAATTTAGTCGGAATAGTGCAAGCAACCCCCTCTACCTGGCGTCTACTGCTTGAAATAGACAAAGACGTGCAACGAAGCATTACAGCAATCGTTGGTGGGGATAGAGTCTCCCTTGAGTTATGCCAGCAATTGAAGAGATACGCGAAACGTGTAATTCATGTCTATGGACCAACAGAAACAACCATATGGTCCTCGTGGTGGGAAGTCCCAGAATCACCTGGTCAAGTGGTTCTGGGGCAAGCGTTTGATAGTGAACGATTGCAACTTGGAGAAAGTGAAGCAGAGTCTCTACAGCCGCTCGCGATTCTCGGGGGCGGTCTGGCAAGAGGTTACCTTCATGATGCGGGTGCAACGGCGCGTAGCTTTCGACCCGCAAATTCCGGAGATCGTTTGTACGTAACTGGAGACCTAGTACGTCAAATGAGTGGGAAAATAATTTTCGCAGGTAGAGATGATCAGCAAGTCAAGATTTTAGGCTATCGTATCGAGCTAACTGAGATCGAAGTTGCTCTGGGAACGCTACCAGGAGTATCAGACGCAATAGCGGCAACAGTTGGCACACCCGGCGGAGTCGTCGTGGGCGCCCTGGTTGAGTTCGATGGCGAGACAACTCCACAGCCGTCGACAGACGAGCTGCAAAGATCGCTATCGCTCATGCTCCCAAAGTATATGCTCCCCGGCATTGTCCACTCGATAGACAGGATCCCGACTACCTGGAACGGAAAAGGCGATAGACACGAAGCAAAACGGATCTTGGAACGTTCGTTGTCGCACAGACTCTCGGCTGCGCGACCTAGTTCAGATCTTGCTGAAGTAGTCAAAGGAATCTGGCAGGAAATACTTCCAGATTCGGAGGACCCATCTAGTGGCACATTCATGAGTCAAGGCGGAGATAGTATGCAAGCATTTCGCCTACTCTTGAGAGTCTATGACTCGTTTGGTATTTGGGTGAGGGTTGATTCCTTCTTATTAGATGCCCGCTTGGAATTTTTAACCGGGCTCGTGAAGAAACGACAGACCGAGTCAGAAGACCAACCCATAAGTAGGAGATCTTGATGATGTTGATCCCCCATGCGGAACAGCAACCTGTGTCGTCCGCGCAGTTTCGTTTGTGGTTCCTTAACCAGATGGATCCGGACTCCGCCGCATATAACATGGGTGGTTCGTTTGATTGGCCGGGAACGGTGGACGGCCAAGTTTTGCAGTCGGCCGTTGATCATATTGTTCAACGGCACGAATCCTTGCGAACGACGTTTTCTATGTCCGGGGGTGACCCCGTTCAAGTTATCTCTCCTTCTTCAGAAATTTCGGTTGGGATCGCCGAGTGGGCGCCTGACCTCGACCGTTCCAAGCGAGAATGGCTAGAAAGTCAGTACCGTTCCGTTGCAGACCATCCGTTTGATCTGGAGCGTGGTCCGCTGCTGCGAGTAGCGTTGCTGTCGGTGGGGCCCGCAGAGCATGTTCTCGTTGTGGTCATGCATCACATCATTAGTGACGGGTGGTCGATGCAGGTCTTCCTGCGGGAACTGTTCGAGTCGTATCATGCATTGGCGAATCAAAAGCAACCTTCCTTGCCGGAACTTCCTATTCAGTACGCTGATTATGCCCTGTGGCAGCGAGAACGTCTTACTAGCCCTGCTATGCAGAATGAGGTCAACTACTGGAGGACCGTCCTGGCCGATGCTCCTGCCCAGTTGAGTTTCCCTGATGCCGATCCAACTGCTAACGATTACAGCGGGGAGACCATCCATTTCAGGATCGACGCTGAAACGGTTGAAGCGCTGAAAGTCTTGGCGAAGGCCGAAAACGCAACCCTCTTCATGGTGCTGTCTGCCGCCTTTAAATGGGCGTTGTATGAAGTGACGGGACAGACGGATCTTCTTGTCGGGACTCCTGTTTCTGGACGGGATCGCCCGGAAGTGGAGCACCTCATTGGGTTTTTCGTCAACACCGTCATTCTTCGAACGAATCTTGAGGGCATTCAGTCGTTCCGAGAGCTTGTTCGGCGTGAGCGCGATGTCATACTCGACGCGTTCTCACACCAGTCTCTGCCCTTTGATGAATTGGTGAGAACCCTAAACCCGGGACGACGCGGGGAGGTTCCATTCATTTCCTGCATGCTGATCATGCAGAGTGGTGAGATGAGCAAAGTACATGAGGGACTCGGCAATTCTCTGCTCTCGAACCAGAATCACACGGCGAAGCTTCCGCTGAGCCTCGCCATTTTAGAGCAGGGAAATTCGTTGGTTTGCTCGCTCGAGTACTCCAACGCACGAGTAACACGTCGTTTTGGACAGAGACTCCTAGATGCCTGGAGGAACGTAGTTTCTACGATCGAGCTCGAAACCGATGCTGCATTTCATATCGTTCGGAGCGCAGGCGGAGACCCGAACGCTGGAGCGGGATCAAACTTGTCGAGCATTCCAAAAGATAGGAGTTTGCTTCACGTAAACTTCGAAGCTTGCGTCGATTCCAACCCAACGGCTCTATCAATAATGTTCGATGGGCAGGAACTTTCGTATGCAACCGTCGATGAAAGAGCGAATCAGCTGGCCCATTGGCTCAAGGAGCAGGGGATCGAGAGGGAAGATGTAGTCGCTGGCCTTCTCACGAGGCCGTTCCATCGCTCGATTTTGTTTTTAGCTACCATGAAAGTGGGAGCCGTTTATGCAGCACTTGATTCGGGCTCCGATCCGAGCACACTGAATTCTCTTGCAATGGAATATGGTGTCAAAATAGCAATTGTTGATGGGGACATTGCAGCATTTTCTTCTGTTATCGAATCCCACATTGCATTACACGAAATGGTATTGACTTTAGAAAAATCGCAGGAAAAGTCTACTGAGCGTCCTGCAGTGAGCGTGCACCCTCTACAACTGGCATATATTGTAAGGACGTCTGGAACAGCTGGGCGTGCCAAAGTGGTTGGGGTTCCACATCAATCAATTTGTCACGTATTGCTAGCAGAGGCGGAACGTCGTCATATTCAAGCGTCCGACCGCATTGCACTGCTCGCGGGTGGCGGATTTGACGTTCACATCCTTGAGATGGGATTAGGATGGGTGAGCGGTGCAGGATTGATTGCCTTCGAAGGAGAAACGAAGTTCCCCACAAAAGCAACAGCTGAAATGCTTGTGGCGACGAAAACTTCAGTCCTCCTCGCTACGCCCACTTTTCTGTCCGAACTGCCAACTCCTAGGGGAGCCCATAATTTACGATTGGTCATGGTTGGTGGCGAAGTACTTCATCCCGCCGTGTATGACAAGTGGTCACAGTACTCAGATGTTGTCATCGCCTATGGTCCGTCGGAAACAGCTGGACAAGTTTCGAGTACCCCACGGCATTCAAACCGAACAATAGGGACACCGATACCAGGCGTGATTTTCGATTTGGATAAAGAAAATTCATCCAATCGAGGTGTCCTGCATATTCAAGGCCCAGCAGTATCACGTGGATACCTAGGACGTCCAGGATTAACAGCTCTTCGATTCAGGCCTGTTGCTGATGGAGGGCGGCGCTACAATACGGGTGACATTGTCAGGCGTGTTAATAATGAATGGTACTTCGAAGGCCGCGTTGATGCGCAAGTTAAGATTCTTGGTACCAGGGTGGAACTAAATGAGGTTGAAGACAGGATCGCCCAGTTGCCGGCTGTGAAGCAGGCCATCCTGGTACCCGTTCGTGAAGGACAAGCATCAAAAGATGGAAGCGCAGAATCTTTGGCCGGATTTATCACATACTCTGATCGTGAACTGGCGGAATGGTCCGAAACCAGAGCGCTTGATGCATGGCAAGAGACAGCCACGGCCGTATACGAGAACGTTGCATCTGGTCAGACAGACTATGCAGGCTGGAGCAGCGAGGCATCCGGCGTAATGATTCCTTCTTCGCTGATGAGCAGATGGCTCGATGAACATATGGCGCAGATTTATCGGTTGGCCCCTCGCCGAGTCGCTGATATTGGAGCAGGGGATGGAAACATCGCTACGCGTTTGGGTGGCGTGGTCGACACGTACTTGGCAGTGGACACGTCTCAAGCTGGTTTACATCGCCTCGAAACTAAGCTGAAACCAACCCTTGGATCGCGGCTGTCGACAAAAGTGGGTGACGCTCTTGATGTAATTCATCTATTAAAGGATGAGGACGTTGTAATCCTCAACAGTGTCGTTCAGTATTTTCCATCAGTGGAGTACCTGTCACGTCTGCTGAAAAAGCTAAGCGAAGTTCTGTCAGATTCGGCAGTAGTGTACTTGGGAGATTTGCGTTCCCCTTGGCTTGCAAACCTTCTACACGATTCCAGTGAAAAAGTCTTGGTTTCAAACGATGAACTTCTTCTTGACCCCGGTGTGTTGGGAGAGATTGCCGAAAAATTAGGCCGCAAATGCGTGGTTACTGTTCGGGCAAGCGCTGCGAGTTCAGGAGCTGACCTAGGTGGACGCTATAGTGCGTGGTTGGTCTTTGACGAGGAGTCTTTGTCGGCACCGCATGAGATCTTCTTCAGCTCTACGGCTGAACAACTACTTCACTGGCCTGAGCCAACAAGTTGCCTTGTTCTTCGCCGCGTTCCCCTTCAAACAATTAGAGATTTTTGGAGATGGCAAGGCGATCCATCTATCTTCTGGGGGGACCTTCCAAAAGACCTATCGATTGATGTAACGCCGTCGGATAGTAATGATTGTTTTGACGTGCATATGTCGCACATTTCCCGTCCTCATACACACGCTGGTTCAATGGCAGACAACTTGAAGTTGTATCGCCAGAGCAACGCAGAATCGATTCAGGACCGTGACAAGCAGTGGTTTCTTCAGAATTGTCGATTAGAAATAAGTCGACAAGTGCCTGCAGGAGTCACGTTCAGCCTGACCCTTGTAGACTCTTTCCCAATGACACCGAACGGTAAAGTTGATGTGACGCAATTGCTCGGTTCAGGGAACCTGCCGCGTGGTGCAGCAGAACCGCAACGAATTCATGATCTAGAATCGGTAGTCCGAGAACTGTGGCTGGAACTTATCGGCGTCGAGTCACTCATTGATGACGAGTTCTTTCTCTCGGGTGGAAACTCATTACTGGCGACGCGGCTGTCGAACCTTCTTGCCTCATATTCTGGAGTACATCCTCCAGTCAGAATGCTGTTCGAGCATCCTACGGTCGACGAGTACGTCGCCGCATTGGAGAACGCTCACCCGGACATTGTTCGTACTCTTAGAGAGTTCATTAATACATGAGTCGTACTACCAGTAATCGATCCATTCTAGGGTCGATGTCTATCCGAGATGCGATTATCTGTCGAATAGATGAGAATTCGCCAATTGTTCTGTCGTCTGCGCAGTTTCGTTTGTGGTTCCTTAACCAGATGGATCCGGACTCCGCCGCATATAACATGGGTGGTTCGTTTGATTGGCCGGGAACGGTGGACGGCCAAGTTTTGCAGTCGGCCGTTGATCATATTGTTCAACGGCACGAATCCTTGCGAACGACGTTTTCTATGTCCGGGGGTGACCCCGTTCAAGTTATCTCTCCTTCTTCAGAAATTTCGGTTGGGATCGCCGAGTGGGCGCCTGACCTCGACCGTTCCAAGCGAGAATGGCTAGAAAGTCAGTACCGTTCCGTTGCAGACCATCCGTTTGATCTGGAGCGTGGTCCGCTGCTGCGAGTAGCGTTGCTGTCGGTGGGGCCCGCAGAGCATGTTCTCGTTGTGGTCATGCATCACATCATTAGTGACGGGTGGTCGATGCAGGTCTTCCTGCGGGAACTGTTCGAGTCGTATCATGCATTGGCGAATCAAAAGCAACCTTCCTTGCCGGAACTTCCTATTCAGTACGCTGATTATGCCCTGTGGCAGCGAGAACGTCTTACTAGCCCTGCTATGCAGAATGAGGTCAACTACTGGAGGACCGTCCTGGCCGATGCTCCTGCCCAGTTGAGTTTCCCTGATGCCGATCCAACTGCTAACGATTACAGCGGGGAGACCATCCATTTCAGGATCGACGCTGAAACGGTTGAAGCGCTGAAAGTCTTGGCGAAGGCCGAAAACGCAACCCTCTTCATGGTGCTGTCTGCCGCCTTTAAATGGGCGTTGTATGAAGTGACGGGACAGACGGATCTTCTTGTCGGGACTCCTGTTTCTGGACGGGATCGCCCGGAGGTGGAGCACCTTATTGGGTTTTTCGTCAACACCGTCATTCTTCGAACGAATCTTGAGGGCATTCAGTCGTTCCGAGAGCTTGTTCGGCGTGAGCGCGATGTCATACTCGACGCGTTCTCACACCAGTCTCTGCCCTTTGATGAATTGGTGAGAACCCTAAACCCGAAACGCAACTCGCAAGTTCCCTATCTGTCAGTGCTTATGAATTTTCTGCCGCCGACACCTGACAGTGAAAACATCGTAGGTGGTTCAATCATCCGTGTTATAGAAACCCCCAGCGTCGGTGTGGGAATCTCTGTAAGAATTTCAGAGCTCAAGGACGGCATCGATGTTCGAGTAGAAAGCGCGCCGGGACTATCAAGCGCTGCTAATGGTATTTGCCAGACCGTTCCTCGTATTCTTGGCAGTTCGATTGAAAGGTTGTCCTGTGAATGAAAGATTAATGAGTAAGATCAAGTCTTCCTCATCTTCAGCAGTTGAGGCATGGATCCTTGTGGGGGTGCAAGCGGTGAGCTCACTCGGCACAGCTTTAAGCACGTTTGGTCTAGCCATACACGTCCTACGGATAAGCGACGATTTGTCCAGTTACGCTATGTCACTGACAATTGCTTTTGCTCCATCTGTAGTGCTATTCCCCTTTGCGGGGGCCTTCATTGATCGTTTCGGTTGGCGCCCGGTATTACTTTGGTCCTGTGGTGGTTCTTCAATTGCGCTGCTAGCATTCGGTTTATTCTTTGAAAGGCTAGCGGATAGCGTGCCTGCCACGGTGTTGCTGATGATTGTGTTGAATGCTTGGGCTACGTTTATCCTTCCTGCGCTCGATACAGGGGTAGCAGGCAATGCTGCGAACCGTGAGCTGTCCCGAATGGTTTCAGCCATGCAAACTGGAGAAGCCGTTTCCCGCGTTGTCGGTCCTGCACTGGCCGCGCTCGTATTTGCCAATGCTGGTCTCGTTGCACTGCTGCTTCTGGATGCACTTTCATTTTTGGTAGCCTGTCTCGCGATCATACTGGCGACTGGTAAAGGGGCGATTCTGCCTGGTAAACGTCGTATCAGTTGGAAGATTGTACTTGAGGGCGCTACTTTACTCTTGCGAAGCAAACAACGGCGGATATTGATGTTGTTTCTAGCATTGCTAAACGTAAGTGCTGCGGCCGCATTTGCTGCGCTTACGCCTGTGGTCCTTTCAATATCGACGGAGGAGTCGCTGGGAAAAGTATTGAGTGTGGGAGGAATAGCGGCATTCGCGACCAGTCTATTATTAACGGTCATAGGACCGTCAAAACCAGAATTACTATTGTTTGCTGGTTCAGGATGCATTCTAGGCGGCATTGTTGCTATCTCTCTCCGCCCACATATTTGGTTAATTTCTTGTGGGGTGGCAATCACACTGATAGGGTTACCTTTGGCTGTAACCGGTGGTCAAGTACTGATGGCAAGGCTGACAAGCAAAGAATTCTATGGAAGAGTTTTTGCTGCGCGTTCAGCCATTTTAAGATTGACAACGCCTTTAGGATCTGCGGCGTTAGCCATGATACTCGGAGTGATCGGAACTCTACCGTCGGACAATACGGCATTCAAAATTCTGGTAGGGGCCCGCACCGATGATGGAACAATGCTGGCAATTTGTTTGCTAGTTATTGCAGTAGCTACTTTTTTGATTTTGCTTCCGACAGGCACTCGCCTAAGACAATCACTAGTCCGACAAGAGGATGTTTCTAATGCATGAAACCCAGTTTGATGTAGTTATCAATGAAGAAGAACAATATTCGATTTGGGAAAAGGGGACCGAACCGCCATCAGGATGGCGCACTGTAGGTTTTTCTGGCACGGAGGAGGAGTGTATTCGCCATATTGACGTGGTTTGGACCGATATGCGTCCTGCAACTCTTCGGCGCTGGTTTGCAGCTCAGCATGGCTAAGAAGTTACTTTTTTGCCTCCCCTATGCAGGTTCAGGAGCATCCGTCTATAGATCGTGGATTTCCAGGCTAGACGGTTACGTGACAGTAGTGCCGATACAGCTACCAGGTCGGGAAGAAGCATATTCCCGCGAGATGCCCTCCACGTTTCATGAACTCGTTTTCGAACTAAGTAACTCGATGGAATCACATCTCGATGAGGCAACTTCGCACTGGTCTATTTTCGGACACAGTCAAGGTGCCATTCTTGCATACGAATGCGCCCGGGCTCTCATACGCCGCGGTCACGGTGGGTTTGGGCAAGTATGGGTAAGCGCTAGTCCGTCGCCTTTAATGGTAGAACGTGAATTACATGAACAGTCCGTCGAAGTAATTGCGAAGAATCGCCATGCTCAGAATCCCATCATCGAGGATTCCGCCACTGATGATGAATTCTGGATGCGCCCCCTTATCTCTGACCTTAAGTTGCGGCGTACGTACATTTTTAACGATGCTGAACCTAAATTCATAGAGATCCGGGCACTCATCGGTGATCAGGATATGGGTGTTACTTCTCAGGTGGCCTTGGCCTGGCAGGAGCACTGTGTGGGCGCCCTCGAGATCCAGCAGGTGGAAGGTGACCATTTTTATGTACGTGACAATCCAGATCAAGTCATCGAGCTACTGAGGAGAGCGTATGGGGACCGCAACTGACGAATTTGAGTCCTGTCCACTTACTGAGGGGCAGAAAGGAATACTCACAGACCTTCTGTTCGGGGGCGCTCCTGAGCGCTATAATATTCCTCGCGTAAGCATCTGGAACGAACTAATCGATTTTCACGCGTTGGAGTCTGCGCTTCAACTAATTGTTGACCGGCACAAAGCTCTCCAATGGCGTTTACATCGGGACGAAGACGGATGGAATTTTCGTGGCTCTGATCAGCAAATTAGTTTGACTCAGACAATGACAGAAGTCAATGATGTTAGGCGTTTGGCCGAGAAACTTGCTTGGACACCGTTTGATCTGGAGCATGGTCCGCTGCTGCGGGTAGCGTTGCTGTCGGTGGGGCCCGCAGAGCATGTTCTCGTTGTGGTCATGCATCACATCATTAGTGACGGGTGGTCGATGCAGGTCTTCCTGCGGGAGCTGTTCGAGTCGTATCATGCATTGGCGAATCAAAAGCAACCTTCCTTGCCGGAACTTCCTATTCAGTACGCTGATTATGCCCTGTGGCAGCGAGAACGTCTTACTAGCCCTGCTATGCAGAATGAGGTCAACTACTGGAGGACCGTCCTGGCCGATGCTCCTGCCCAGTTGAGTTTCCCTGATGCCGATCCAACTGCTAACGATTACAGCGGGGAGACCATCCATTTCAGGATCGACGCTGAAACGGTTGAAGCGCTGAAAGTCTTGGCGAAGGCCGAAAACGCAACCCTCTTCATGGTGCTGTCTGCCGCCTTTAAATGGGCGTTGTATGAAGTGACGGGACAGACGGATCTTCTTGTCGGGACTCCTGTTTCTGGACGGGATCGCCCGGAAGTGGAGCACCTCATTGGGTTTTTCGTCAACACCGTCATTCTTCGAACGAATCTTGAGGGCATTCAGTCGTTCCGAGAGCTTGTTCGGCGTGAGCGCGATGTCATACTCGACGCGTTAGATCACGCTGAGGTTCCATTCTCATGGGTCTCCAGAAGCACAGGTCGGATAGGCGGCGGCGGGTGGCTTATCGATTTTGCTCTTGTTGTCTTGGAAGATCTCGGTCGACAAACTGGCGACATCTCGCGCGGGACACTACCTCGTTATGAAATTGACGGTTCATCAAGCAAACTGAACATCAGTCTTACCTTGGAGGCCGATGTTCAAAATTGGCGGGGAATGCTGGAGATAAATAGTGCTTTAGTGAACCGCTCAGTGGCAAGACAACTGGTAACTGCGTTTTTGGATGTATTGCGCCAAGGGACGAAGTTTAGGGAGAGAACCCCCAGAAGTTTGCAGCATCTTGGGTTGAATACAAAGTCACCTGTCACTATCAGGGTCAGTCCGCCTCGCCCATCTGTTGGAACGGTGGCTGTCCTGAACCACACCGTCACAGCCGCAGTCCGCGATCTTTGGCAGACGGCACTTGATTATAGGGATCCGGAAGACGACGATGAATGGTTCGCCTGGGGCGGTGACTCCTTGGGCTTGACCGCATTTCTATGGAAAATTGAACGGGACATTGGGCTCAGCCTCGACCCTGCGGTCATCGTTCGTGATGCGAGGCTTGGACACATAGTCGAACAACTTGGGTGTGCAGAACGATCATTTTCACTTGAGAAAAAACACTCTCGGATTACGCAGCTGTCGTCTGCGCAGTTTCGTTTGTGGTTCCTTAACCAGATGGATCCGGACTCCGCCGCATATAACATGGGTGGTTCGTTTGATTGGCCGGGAACGGTGGACGGCCAAGTTTTGCAGTCGGCCGTTGATCATATTGTTCAACGGCACGAATCCTTGCGAACAACGTTTTCGATGTCCGGAGGTGACCCCGTTCAAGTTATCTCTCCTTCTTCGGAAATTTCGGTTGGGATCGCCGAGTGGGCGCCTGACCTCGACCGTTCCAAGCGAGAATGGCTAGAAAGTCAGTACCGTTCCGTTGCAGACCATCCGTTTGATCTGGAGCATGGTCCGCTGCTGCGGGTAGCGTTGCTGTCGGTGGGGCCCGCAGAGCATGTTCTCGTCGTGGTCAAGCATCACATCATTAGTGACGGGTGGTCGATGCAGGTCTTCCTGCGGGAGCTGTTCGAGTCGTATCATGCATTGGCGAATCAAAAGCAACCTTCCTTGCCGGAACTTCCTATTCAGTACGCTGATTATGCCCTGTGGCAGCGAGAACGTCTTACTAGCCCTGCTATGCAGAATGAGGTCAACTACTGGAGGACCGTCCTGGCCGATGCTCCTGCCCAGTTGAGTTTCCCTGATGCCGATCCAACTGCTAACGATTACAGCGGGGAGACCATCCATTTCAGGATCGACGCTGAAACGGTTGAAGCGCTGAAAGTCTTGGCGAAGGCCGAAAACGCAACCCTCTTCATGGTGCTGTCTGCCGCCTTTAAATGGGCGTTGTATGAAGTGACGGGACAGACGGATCTTCTTGTCGGGACTCCTGTTTCTGGACGGGATCGCCCGGAAGTGGAGCACCTCATTGGGTTTTTCGTCAACACCGTCATTCTTCGAACGAATCTTGAGGGCATTCAGTCGTTCCGAGAGCTTGTTCGGCGTGAGCGCGATGTCATACTCGACGCGTTCTCACACCAGTCTCTGCCCTTTGATGAATTGGTGAGAACCCTAAACCCTAAACGCAACTCGCAAGTTACTCCATACGGTGCTATCAGGATCGTTTTCGGGGAGGAAGACAGCTCTGCGACGTTGTCAGAGAGCTATCGCCGGGTGCCCACGGCTACCCGCGAGCTACTGTCACTTCGCATTGTTGCTGATGACGCCCAATTGGATTGCATTCTTATCTCACGACGGTGTGCAATGAGTGATACGGTGAATCGAATTATCGCAGATCGCTTTCAAGAAATCATTATCAATAAAATGCTTTGACATCTTACCCAAGATGAATACATATGAGAACGGTGAACTATATGATCGGACAGCGTCTAAATCCGCTCTTTGAGGGGGTTAATAATCCATTTTCAGATCACACGGTTCATGATCTATTCCTGCGGCTTGCCCAAGAATGGCCATCGCGCCCCGCCATAACACACGGGAGTTTGACCATTTCGTATGGATCGTTAGCAGCAGAATCGGCTATTGCTTCTCAACAGCTATCTCGTCTTGGAGCATTACCAGGAAGCATCATCCCGATCGTGCTATCTAGGAGTATCGATCTGATTGTCGCGATTTTGGGCGTGCTCAGGGCTGGTTGCGCCTACAGCTTGATTGACCCTGCTCTACCGCTTGATCCTCTGGTGGTTAAAGCCGCGCGACAGGCGTCTGCTGGCTTCTATATAGGTCAAGAAATTGAAGGACTTGAGGGATGCCAGCGAGTTGCTTTCGATAATTTGATGAACGAGCCACTGAATAGGAAATGCCAATTCGAAAGTGAGCAGATTAATGCTTCCACGCCAGCAACATTGATCTTCACATCCGGCACAACAGGAACCCCGAAAGGTGTCTTAGTACCACATCGGGCCATTACAAGACTCACAGTTGCAACTTGCGGACTGAGCTGGGGGCCAGAAGTGCATACCCTACAGGCTGCACCTCTCCAATGGGACGGTTTCACTCTTGAACTATGGCCGACACTACTCTCCGGTGGGTTGGTTACGTTATCACCCGCGCAAATTGTGACTCCTGCTGAACTGCGAACTCAGGTTATCCGTGGCGTCAATCGGGTGTGGCTGACCAGCAGTCTGCTAAATTTCATTGTCGACTCGGACGTGGGTGCGTTCAGCGGATTAAGCTGCGTAATGACAGGCGGTGAACGACTGAGCCCGGGGCACATCAGAACGTTGGTAGATACACACCCAAAGCTAGAAGTTTTTAATGGCTACGGACCTGTAGAATCCTGCGTTTTCGCCACGGTGCAAAGAATAGACAACAGAATCTTGAACCAAGTTTCTCCCGGTATGGATATACCCATCGGGTTACCAATTGCTGCCACACAGCTCAAAATCGGATCTCCTACCAGCGAATTCGGTGAAGAACCAACCTCCGGTGAACTCTTCATCGGAGGGGATGGCGTTGCGATTGGATACATAGGTGCGCTACCAAGCGAGGATGCTCGCTTTGTTTCGCAAGCAGGGAAAATCTGGTATAGAACAGGCGATCTAGTTCATGTTCGAGAAGGTCGCTTTTTCTATATCGGCCGAGATGACCGTCAAGTTAAGTGGCACGGCCATCGTATCGAGTTGGACGGCATCGAACGTTCAATTGCAGGTCTCGACGGAATTGGATCCGTCGCTGTGTTATTCGAAGCCCAGGATGGCGTGGATAAGCATCTCGTTGCGTATTACCAACTCGATCATGAGGCTAATATTTCGGAACGGGAACTTCGAAAAATGCTCGCAAACGCTCTTCCACGCTATGCGTTACCCAAGAAACTTCATTGCGTTTCGAAGATGCCTCTTACCCCGCAAGGTAAAGTAGATAGAAAGGCTTTGGTTACAAATGAATTTAATTAATGTAGATTCCAATGATGCAGTACATTTAGCAATGGACAAGGTGCACAGATCAGATTTTCTTTGTTTGACAGCTGATCCGAGTGAGGCAGGAGGATCTACAGAACCCGACGTCTCGTCTTTTGTAGTCTCCGACAAAGACGTTGTTGCCGAGACACTTCGGCTCTCTAACCTTGCGCCCGGAATGTCAATTCTTGAAATCGGAACTGGAAGCGGATATTCAACAGCACTAACGTACGAGTTGGTACGGCCGACCGGAAGAGTGCATTCGATCGAGTATGATTCGCAACTCGCAACTACGGCCTCAGAGAAGTTGAACCAACGCTATGCTGATCCTCAACATTTGACAATTCGCACTGGCGATGCATTTGGCTCAATTGACCTACCGGATCACTCTGTCGATCGAGTAATTGTTACTGTTGCAACACCAGCCATTGGACCAGATTGGCTAAGAGTGCTCAAACCGGACGGACAGATTATCTGTCCCTTGGACCTGGCGAACCATCATAAATTGGTTCGTCTGCGTCGTATCAACTCGGTTACTCTTAAGTCTTCTGAATGTATCGACTGTCGCTTCGTACCTGTGTCAGGCATCATGGAAAACTCTCGCTCTATAAATGCCATGTCCAAGGGAACATACTTTTATAGTCATAGCTCACCTCCGGAATCGTTGCTAATGCAAATCAAAGCATCCGGGTGGAGGGTCGCTGCCAGCATGGAGCCTCTATCACCGACTGAGTATAGAGCATTCAGATTTTACTGCAACCTTGTCGATCCTTCAGTATTTGGGCTACTCGTGGAAGAGCGGTTTGAGCCGAAACGGAATTCTGAAGGCACCTCGCCCGGATTCCGACTTGAGCTAGTGGGACACGACGACGCAGGCATAATGTTGATGCGCCGTAATGGCTCAGTACTAGTCGTTGGAAATGGAGATAACCTTGCTAGCACACTGCAGGCATACTATGCCCAATGGAGGGATCTAGGAAGCCCATATCAAACTGACGTAGCTGTTGTAGCATCACTGGACGCAACGGCTCATTGGACATTTAATGTGGAGCCTAGTTTTCCGAAAGATCGGCCGTGAGTAACCGGCGTCCATCCGCTAGCGTATCGGTGTGTCTGAACCCTAAATCCTCATGAAGTTTTAGACTTCCAATTGCATAAGCATCGATCAGCGTGTGACACGTGGTATTTTGTTGGTTGTTCACCCAGTCCATCCGCCGTACGGTCAGGAGCTTTCCGATGCCGCGACGCCTGGCTGAAGGTTCGACCCAAAGACCCAGAAGAAAATAGCCTTCCGTATTTTTCAAGGAACCATTCACTTCGTAATGCGTTACGCGGGCGACTGCGATGACCTCTTCGCGGAGAGTCGCGACCATTAGGCATCTGTTTTTGTCTGCCAGATCGCGAAGTCCTTGCGCTCGAATTTGGCTCGCCTCTAGCCCGAATGCTATTGCTAGTTTGTCCGAATAGTTCGGAATATCTGCCTCGCAGGCGGTTCGTACACGAAGGTGATCGTTAGATTTTTCCATGTACAAAGGCTACATTCTGTTTGCGGCAATTGGACGCATCACTGCCAAATTTGAGGAGGAATCGTGAATAAAATCGACCAATGGATCCAATCAGATACAAACTCTGTAATTCTTCTGTACGTCAATGTTCGAAATTTATCGGACGATTTCTTCTACCAATCGGCCCAACAATTTTCGCCTCCTGAGATTCAACGGCTAGGGGGCGAAACCAAGGATAGTTTGAGCGCCCGTGAGCATTTTGCCGGCCGGGCGATTGTAAGGAAACTAGCGATTCGAGTTACAGGAAATTTGTACGGTTCTGAAACAATAACGACGAAATGTCAATGGTGTGGGTGCAAACTGGGCCGCCCCCGTTTGGAACCGCAGATTTTTTCTTTTTCTATTGCGCATTCCCAGGGTTTGGTAGTAGTCGCGGCAGCGTTTCAGGGGGAAATTGGGGTGGATGTGGAGAAGCATCTTACTGAAGTCAGCCAGAATACTGTTATGCAGTGGGCCATGACCGAAAAGGAGCTATGCTATGCCCGACAAGTGTCTGAAGATCGACTTCCTGAGTATCTGGCGAACATTTGGGCTCTGAAGGAGAGCGCATTAAAGCTTGTTGGTCGAGGTTTATCAATTTCCCCTGCTACTATCGATACGACTTGCAGCCCGATTTATCTGGAACTACCGGGTAGTAAATCGACCAGATCAGCGGTGTTCATGAAAACTGTTAGTGTCGCAGATGGATTCTCTGCTGCACTTTCGTACACCCTAGCTATGGACGAATCTCCAATTCTTCTTGACGCAGGCGATTGGCTAGCAAAAACCGACGAAAGATATGAAGAATAGAATCACATATGGTGGATGAAAACCAGTCGAGCATTTTGGCAATGACAGTCAGAGGATACTACGACCAGATTGATCGCAACGATTTGGTTTCTGCGCTCAGTCTATTTGCCGACACTGCCGTCTATGTGCGGCCCGGATACCTGCCAATGATTGGCATTGCAGCCATTAAAGAATTCTTCACGACTGAGCGAATTATTTCTGTAGGAAGTCACGTTGTAGAGAATCTGCTGGTAGATGGGTTGAACGTTGGCTGCTTTGGATCATTTTCGGGCAAGGCCTTTTCAGGCGAACGATTAGAAGTCCGTTTTGCGGACTTCTGGTACTTTGATTCGGCTCTCCAAGTGACGACCCGTGAGTCGTTTTTCGGTGTTCCTGCGGTTTAGCGTCAATGTATCTTGAAAGGAAGCGCGGATGCGAGATTTCTTCTTGGATGAGAGATCATATCGGGTTATGTTGACGACTGAAGGAACTCGGCGAAATAGTGGATCCTGTCAGGGTGATTGTGTAAGACCCCTAGTCAATTGATAAAAAGAGACTAGGAAAACACGATATGACCAGGCCGAACAGAGCATGGAAAACGTCTCCGACATCGCCGAGAAGATCGCAGCACTCGGCTCCACGGACGCCGTGAAGGAATCCGGGGCCTTCAGCGAGCTCATGGGATTCATCGACCGCGGAGCGACCCACCTCGATGGCAAGGACGGGTTTATCCAGCAGATTATCCGTGCAGGGCTGGAACACGGTCTGAAATCCGAGTTGAGCAGCCACCTGGGTACGAGCAAGGCGAGGCCCACGGCCGGTTCCGGCCCAACTCGCGCAACGGCTCTTACCCGAAGACCGTGTCCACGGTGGCCGGGGATATCGACCTGCAAATCCCCAGGGATCGGGCCGGCACCTTCACCCCGCCCCTCGTGTCCAAAGAGTCTCGTCGCACCGGCAGCCTAGATGAAATGATCATCTCTCTATGCCGGTGACATGACGGTGCGGTATATCGCCTACCAACTCACCAGGCAGCACACTGTTCGAACCCAGCACCCTCACCGGAGCCCCAATGATCGGATCGCTCAACAACCTGACCGCCCAACAGCGCATCTCATTCAACCACTACCGAAACTCACTACACGGCATACAAATCGTCACCTATAACGAAGTACTCGGCAGCGTCGAATCACTACACACAATGCTCATCGACGCCAAAACCAATTAACCCAGATTTTTCATCAGTTATCTAACGGCTACCGAACTTCAATCCCAAGGATTCTCGGTGGCCGTTCCTGATTCAGTCAGCGCCAAAGGGCGCCTGAACCACCGACGCTGATTGCCAGGCTCCACGCACCCGGACCAAAATAGCCTTTCAAAACCTAGGAAACAAGGGAACAGCTACTTCCTGTTCAGCCGATCAGCAATCCTTGCCGCCACCCCTGGAACAACACACCAACACTCTCCTGCAACTGGCATAGCAACTGTGCTTCTGGCGCTCTCGCCGGGATCAACAGCCGGCGTTGCCGCCCGCCAGTGACGATTTTCCCTGCCATCGAAAACAACCGGTACCGCCACCGCTTCAAATCCCACACCGAAGCCTCATGACCACCAGGCAGCACCGCCAGCTGCAGCCAAGACACCAAATTGACCGCGAACATCCCCAGGTCCGCCCACGCCTGATTTGCCGCAAAAGACCAATACGGCAGCTTGCCCGACCCCGCATTCTTCAACATTTTAATCCTGTTCTCGCACCGGCCACGCGCCCGGTGCCGGGCATCGAGCAACGCCACGTTGAACCGTGGGCTATTGGTCAAGAACGCGGTCACCCGGTTCCCGTCCGTATCGAACAAGTTCGCTTTCGCCCCGGGATGAAACGGCTCAGCTCTCAGGTAAATCCGAGTTCCAGGCGGGTATTGCCTCAACTCCAAAACCTTCGTCGTATCAATCACCCACGCGTTATCTCGTTGACCACCATCAGGGTCCAGAGCTGGTTCCCAGTACTTCTTCTCATCGATCCACCGGATGAACCGCTCCTTGAGCACCGGCAAAGAATTCTCTTGCCAATCGAGGACACCGACGAACTCAAGACTCGCTCCGTTGATCTAGTGATCCACGCGCAGGCCGATCCAAGCACAGCTAATGGCGCCATCCGACGCGTGGCCAAGGAACTAGGGTTGAGCGGTGAAACGCTGCGCACCTGGGTACGCAACTACAAGAACAGTGGTGCAACAACACCAGCGCAGTCCATCGACTTGGATGCTGGGAATAAGCGCCTGCGCGCCGAGCTGGCCGAGACCAAACGTGCTAACGAAATCTTGAAGAAGGCAGCGACTCTCTTCGCGGCGGAGCTCGACCGCCCTTCAAAGTAATCATCGATTTCATCGATCAGCACAAAGATGAACTCGGGGTCGAGTCGATCATCCACGCGTTGAAAGGAACCCGTGCACAGATCGCCCTGAGCTCGTATTATGCAGCGAAGAAGCGACCGCTTACGGCCCGCAGCGTGCGGGACGAACAACTACTTCCCAAACTCCTTGGCGTTTATGAGGAGAACTATTCCTGCTACGGGGTACGGAAAATTTGGCATGCCATGGACAACCAGCATGTTTTGAAGGCAAATGAACGCATGTTATTGTTGCATTTTTTGATGGCACAGGGCTTAGGATGGGGAACATGAACCTGAACCGCGTGTCTTGGTGGTGGCTGTCCTAACAGCCGGTTCAGTCATGTCCGCGGGCTGTACAGCAAGCCCGCGAAGACTTTCTCTCCGCTATCCGCAGCGCTGTGCAACCTCTCACGCTCAGATAGAGGAATAGTCATGAATTCATTTGCAACCACACAACTGCGCTCGACAGAACTAGCGCAGTCCATCATAGATGCACCTCAAAACTACCGGGTACTCACGGGTGAACGCCCTACCGGACCTCTGCACCTAGGACACTACTTCGGCAGCATCGTGGAACGCTTGAGGCTCCAAAGAGCAGGGGTCGAGTCCTTCTTGATCCTTGCCGACTATCAAGTGATCACGGACCGCGATTCGATGCCCCGCGTCCGCGAGTTCGTGCACGGAGCCGTCCTAGACTATCTGGCCGCAGGCATGGACCCTGAGCAAACCACGATTTTCACCCATTCATCGGTGCCGGCCCTGAACCAGCTTATTCTCCCGTTTCTCAGCCTTGTCACAGAGGCAGAACTACACCGCAACCCGACGGTCAAAGCGGAATTGGCAGCCTCGGGACGTGCCCTCAGTGGACTGCTGCTCACCTACCCCGTGCACCAAGCAGCAGACATTCTGTTCTGCAAGGGCAACCTGGTCCCGGTTGGAAAGGACAACCTGCCGCATATCGAGATGACCCGAGTTATTGCCCGTCGCTTCAACGAACGCTACGACAAGGTGTTCCCGGAACCGGAAGCTCTGATTACTTCAACTCCCGAAGTGCCGGGTCTTGACGGGCGTAAGATGTCTAAGAGCTACGGTAACGCCATTGCGCTGGGCATGTCACCGGACGAAACGACCCAGGTTATTCGCCGTACCACCACCGACGCGGAACGCAGAATCACCTTTGACCCCCAAACGCGCCCTGGGGTCTCGGCACTCCTTTCCACTGCTGCCCTGTGTTTGGGCGAGGCCCCGGAAGCGATTGCCGAAAGGATCGGAGATTCGGGAAGCGGTGCGCTTAAGCAACTAACAGCTGAGGCCGTCAACGATTTCCTTGCCGGCCATCGCGAGCGACGGTCAGAATTGGCCAAGGATCTCGGCTACGTTAGTGAGATCCTCAAACGGGGCAACGAAAGAGCCAACCTTGAGGCAAACCAGACCCTCGCTGAAGTGCGTACGGCGATGGGCACAAACTACTAGAACCAAGTAAGCCTGACTAGCTGTTTAGCCCGGCGACTACCTGGGGTGGTTCACCTCTGATTCGCTGCGCAGACATGAGCCACCCCGTCAACCCAGGATTTTTCAGTGAGTGACGATGAACCGTCCCGGTGAAGGTATCGCTTGCGGTCAATCGATCGCAGTGTAGATAACTTCGGGCGGTGCAACCGCCTTGGAGGAGAACGGCTTGGAGATCAGCCCCACAACGAACATGATCGAAGGCGGAATTAACTCCGAGCTCAGAGAAATGCTCAGGCTCCACCGAGGAATACCGGTAGAGCACCGGCGGCCGGCCATGGAATGGTTCTGATGGTCTCACTCCTACCCGGCCTGGGCTGGAAGAGTTCATCACCCCGGAGCTTCAAGCTTCGTAACGGCACACTACAGAACACTTGGGTGTGGCGGAGGATCTTGGTGCTCCGCAGCTTTGTGGCACGGCGGTGGTACCTTTCCAGTCGCCGTATGCAGTGTGGGCAGTCTTGAGAATCTGAGTCATGCCAAAAGGATATAGGGGCGACGACATTATTCGCTTGTAGGCGGGCTCTACTGTGTGGAACTTGGGATTTTGGTCCCTCATTGAGCGCGGTGTCATTTGGTTCCGCTTTGAGCTGCGCAGCCCGATGCCGGGTGGGTGGGGGCGTACCATCGGGCGGGCTGCCGGCAGCCCGCCGCGGGACAGGATCCTTCTTTGGGGCAGGTCGTCCTGGGCACTGTCAGCTGGTGGTACGTCCCCGGGTTTCCTTCAACGACTGCTCTCGAAGGCCAGAACCTGGCTGCTGCCGGGATTTGGTTGTGTTTGGTGCTCGTCACTTGGCCCCTGGCGGGGCACCGTCTTTGTGTGGTTTGTGAGGTGTTTGGTGGGGCGCTTCTGCACCCATAATGGCCTGCCTAACCCCAATGCCGTTTACTTAACGGGTTTCGGGACCTGCTTCAACAACCGGATTGACATCTTCCGCTTCACCATCCACGGACACACCCTGCCCCGCCGCTCCGGCAACAGGCCATGCATTAGTTCCGAACAGAACACTGCGAACTGCTGCCGCAGATTCTCAAGGGGAAAAACCGGGCTGTCCAGCCATGGAATGCCGTGCTGCCCGTAGCGTGCGCGAAAAGGAAACCCTCAAAGGATCCTCGCGAACTCCAAAGCAACCTCGCCGATCAACATGCACAACGCGTGATGAGTACACAAATACCCATAGATTTCCTGTGACACCCGCTCGGGAGTTTTCGAACGCAAAACCATCGAAGGGCCACGCAGATGGGTTTTCATTTCCTTGAAGCACAATTCGATTTCCCACCGCTTCGCGTAGGCCTCGGCAAGCTCTTGAGTGCTGACCACAACTGGATCCAGCAGTGTGGTGAGCAACCGGAATTCGCGGGCATCCGCGCCATTGCTGACCGCGTACTCGACCACGCGCACCGGCACCGGGCCCGCCTGGTTCCGGCGTTGTTTCGTCCCTTCGTGCACGGCTGAAAGATACGAACTGTCCTCCAGTTCCTCCAGCACCGGAAGAACCATGTTCCCGCACACCCGCCACAGCAGCTGGGCACCGGTTGCGGCGCTGTCCTTGAAAGATCGGGTCTGCTGAAGAACCCGCGGTCGGCCATCAGCAGCATGCTCGGATCCAGCTTGTGGTGCAGCCCGAAGTACATGTCGTTTTCCGCCGTGGCATGGGGGCCGGTCACCGCGCCGGTAATGGCGTGGGTGTCGCATTCCACCAGCCCCAGGATCTTCGCCTGCGGGAAGGCGCTCTTGAAGCTGGTATTCGTTCCCGGCCGCCCATAGGCCCGCTCGTTTGCGGGCGTGTCTGCGATATCCATCGTGGTACCGTCAACGCTGACCAGGCGCAGCCCAGCGAAGAATTCTCGCTGGGCTTGGGAGCCGAAAGGCTTTCTGACCTGGTCGAACAACTCGATCGTCACTTCGGATCCCAGCCGGGTACGGGCCATGAAAATCGCCGCTTTGGTGGGCATCGTCCATTTGCTGGTCCGGTGAGAAATTCATTGCAGGCCACCGAGCAAGCTGCGCATAACCTCCTCGTGGGAGGCCGCAGCATGCAAGGCCAGAGCTATCACGTAATACACCATCGTCCATGACGGGAGCAGGCGTGAGCCCTGCTCACCGGAGCCCACCTTGGCGATCACCTCGTCAACCAGCCTGGGCGGGAAAACCTTCGCTAGCTCGCCCAGAGAAACGTGGTCTGAGAGTCGTTCTGGTCTTTCGGTTTTCACTCATCCGCTGCGTGCCGTGAGAAAAGATCAACACATCAGAGTGCTAAGTAAACGGCATTGGGGCTAGAGACTAGAAGCTACGAGAATTACCTCCGGCCACGCCCTGTGAACTCCGGAATCCATACGATTTCGTGGTCCTATTGGTGTCCGACTGCGACCTGAGGTACAGAATTGCCCTGAGAATTTTGGTCAAAGTTAGGGGCTGAAATGACCGTTGCTATCAGGCTCACCAAACGGGCAGGGTGGGTCACTTCTGTGATTTTAAAGGTGCGTACTGAATCGTAGGTGTCCACTGCCCCCATTGCAGCGGTCATTTTATTCGCATAGCTTGGTCTATTGGCAAATTTTATTTGCAGGTCAATTAAATCTAGACGAAGGTAAAAACAAGTGTTAGCGTGATGCCTGTCACATTCCATCATTTTCTGGAGGTATTCCATGCACCCCAAAGGGCAGTACATCCGAAGAGCACTGGGCGCAGTGCTCGTGATTCCAATGGTGTTGGGGCTGGCTCTACAACCTGTAGCTGCGGCACCTAAAGAGCGGGACTCAGTATCCGCACCGGAGTCCGCCACCGCGTCGTCGGCTGGGGCGGTAAAAGTTTGCGACGGCAACACCGTGAAGCCCACCGATGTGGCAGGGAATCCGCTACCCGAGCGGGAGCTGACGCTGATGCTGAAGCAAGTGTCGCAAATTTGTGGCGAAACTTCCTCGGAAAGGGTAGATGATAAGGATATCTATTTCCAAAGCGAGTCGAATGTTGCGCCTTTCGGTAGCGTTGGATATGCCTATCTCGGGGCCTACGGAACGTATAGGGGCGATACCCTAAGTGTTTACTTCAGCGCTGCTGCGTCATCAATTCCAAGTGGATACCATTCGTTGAGTTGCATTTATCGTATGGAGCCAACCAGCGGAGGTTACGGATCTTGGCAGTCTTGTGGAGCGTCCAGCGGGTCGGGAACGTCCCTGACAACTTCGACTACCGCCTTCTGTCCCGCCCCGGGAACTCGCTGGCACGTCCATGCTGCTCTTTACAAGGGGACCACTAACGTGCTGAAGCAGACGGACGACGACTGGGTAATTGCGGGGTAGCTATTTGATGAAAAAATTTGAACTTGTCGACAAATCGGTAACGATCCAAGACGTAGAGATGTTGCTGGTCATGATTGAACGTACGGATAACGCGACGCTCATTCACTGGCGCGTCCCCAAATCCCAAGTCGGAGGTTTTGGACGAGCGCCACAGGTGGCACTGTGTGAATCAAGCAGCGATAAAACCATCCCGATGGAATTTCGTAATTCGGGCGGATCGGGCACTGAAAGCCATATGGTGGACGTTTACCCCGGCCGGTTCGATTCAGGATTGGTGATCAGAGACGTTGAAAGCGGAACAATTGTATTCCAAGAAGGGCTTTGAACATTCTCGGAGTGCACTTAGTTAAAATTGAGTTCCGTTGATGCCAAGAACTCTGGTCTTGCATCAACGGAACTTTTCTGCGTACAAGCCATCAAACTGGGTCCCGAAAGTTGGACTAGCTGTAGTTCTCAGTGAGGTTGTGAATACGATCTGACGGAGTAAGACCACCGATCCCGGTGTGGGGTCGATGATGATTATAGTGATGAAGCCAGGCGCCGTAAGCTGCGGCCCTGGCTTCATCGCCGTCATAAGCCCTCGCGTACGTCCATTCCTGCGCCAACGTCCGATTGAACCGATCGACCTTCCCATTGGTCTGTGGTCGATACGGCCTGGTGCGCCGGTGCTTCACCCCCGGCCCCAACGCCCGGGCAAACACCTTGGAACGATAGCAGGTACCGTTATGGGTCATCGCCGCGGTAACGGCAATGCCCGCTGCAGCCAGAGTTTCCGGAACCTATCCTGCACGACCTGACCAAGGCAGAACTGCAGGATAGGTTCTTCAGCGCATCCGTGGTTTTCCTATCCAGGATCCCGGCAGTCCAGACGCTGCCGTCCGGGGACGTCCCACCGGGTGGGCCGTTTGCCGTGCGGCTGCCCGCGCCCTTGTCTCCCTTGGGCCCGGGAGCTTTTAATGGGTGAGCTCCTAACTTCAGCCGGGTCCTGGGCGTCGTCAGCTGGTGGTACGTCCCGGTGCGTCCTCGGGTTTTCTTCAACGACTGCTCTCGATGGCCAGAACCTGGCTGCTATCGGGATCTGGCTGCACGCGGGCGCGGCCGCGGTGGGCAGTGGTATGTCCCCTGGGGGCTGGCTCACCTGGTGAGGATAGGCCTTCCCTGCTCTGGTACACGCCCTGGGCCCAGAGTTCTCCGGTGCGGACCATGTGCGGCACCACGTGCACACCGTGTTACATGGGCAGAGGGTTGGGGCGCTTGCTGGTGGCTCATCGGTCCTGCATTCGGCCTTCTAGTCTGGGTGGGGTCGGAGAGTGATTCCGTGCTGCGCCTGGTTTTCTGGTCTGGGGAGGGGTACTGGATGGATCCACGTTTCTGTGGGGGAGGGGTGGTAGGTTTCATCTTAAGCACCCTGAAAGAGCACGTGAAAGGAGCCTTGCGATGCGCTGGGCCTTGTTCGACGGTACCCTACAGATCGATGCAACGGAACTGCGCGAGCAAGACCGTGGGGACTACCGGGACCGTTTGAGCTGCCTTGACCAGGAGTGCGCCGCACCGATGCACTGGCGTAAGCGCTCCAAGGACGGCAAAGCCGCGACGTTCGTCGGGAAGCACACAGCGCGTTGCCAGTATGGTTCGAAGCGTGATGAGCAGATTGAACTGCAACGAGCTGTCGAGGAATTCAATGCTATCGCCAACACCGCGGACGGACTGGTCATCCGCCTTGATCCTCTGCCCCAGAACCGGCCGGTCACCGAGGACACTCCCGGCGCCACTGGTACACCGGGTCGGACCCACCGGCATCAAGGCGCTGACAGGCAGCGGCGTGCAGGGTCAGTGGGCTACCGACCTTTGCTGGGCAAGCTGATCACTGATCCGGATTTCCGGCGCAGCAGAAGAGCTTTGATGCTGAGCGATCGAACCCGCACGACGATCGCCGATGGTTGCGTTCACGCCGATGACTTCACCCTCAGAGCCACCACCATGATCCTCTGGGGACAGATTGGAAACGTGCGAGGGAACTTCCTCAATACTGGCTATAAGGGGGAGAAGAAGCCAGCTGTTCTCCTGCACAAGGAGGCGGCTTCCGCAGTGAAGGATTCCCTGAATCTGACGGAGCTCAGCGAGCTGAATGGACGGCATTTCCTGGTGGAGGGTCGTTTCCAGGAAAGTTCTAATGGTGGGCCCTATGTATCTCTCGGCAGCGCCCAGATGATCGCTTTTCTCCCGCCCCAGAACCCGGCAAGCTAGTCCGCTAGAGGCTGG
>NZ_CP178604.1:0-80486 GCF_047300825.1 Glutamicibacter sp. FR1
ACCGCGTCATCGGTGACCAGTGCCGGGGCTGGATCTTCGGTACGGTAGTTCGCCCACGACTGCGGCTCGGCCTCCGGGGAGGCGAGGTCCAGGGTAACTGGCCCGTTGTTGCTGTTCGCGTAGATCAGGTTGCCGTGGATTGCTGACAGGTCAGCGGCAGGAAGGTCGATGAGTGCTGCCTGGTCGCTGTAGCTGATTCCCACGCTTCCGATAGCTGCGGTTTTCGCTTCCCTGTCCACCAGCAGGGGTTCGGTGGCAGTGGGGATTGCCCGCGGTGTGCCGGAGAACAGCATTGAACCGGTGCTGGTGTTCAGCACTCCCATGACGCGTTCGGTGTCATCCCACGCCAGCAGGGCGTGGGTGTCATCGAGCAGCCACACTCGTACCGGGTATTTCGTGGCACCGTCTGGCGCGGTGAAGTTCTTCTCGTCCAGGATCTTCCCGGTGTTATCCAGGGTGTAGATTCTGGTGGCGCTGATCGTGGTGATGGTTCCATCGGCTGCCACGTCCAGCACGGTCGATCCGGGTGGGATCATCACATCATGCAGCGTGCCAGCCGTATCGGGGACACGGATGTACCAGTCTCCCAGTTCGATGTAGGGGGTGTGGGTGTCGGTGCGTGCTGTTTGCCCTGGTTCCAGCCCGATGCTGGTTGGTGCCACGCTCGGGGTGTCGTAGGGCATCTCTACCGGCCAGAGGCGCAGCTCGTTGCGCTCTGCGGAGGCATAGACGGGCTTGCCGGCCCAGGTGCCCTGGTGGATGCTGGCCAGGTTTTCTGGGGCTTTGTCCCCGCGCCAGACCGGCTGGCCGGTGGCCGGGTTGCGGCCGGTGACGGTGCCTTCTGGATCGGCGGTGAGCAGCCGGTCAGGACTGATCTGGTTGACCGTAGCATCAGCGCGGGTGGGGTGGCTCCACGCGGCGGTCGCTTCGTGGTGTGGCGGCGGCGCGGCTGGCAGCGTGGCCCCGACCCCTTGCGGGGTGTAGGCGGGGACGGTGGCTGCGGGCTGGTTGGCGATGACCACTGCGGTGCCGATGCCGCCGAGGGCGAGCACCGCCAGGGTGCTCACTCCGGCGATCATCAACCGTTTGTTGCGGCGCTGTTTGCGGACCTTGGCTGCTTGTTCGGCTTCTTGTTGCGCGGAGAGATCGAGCACTTCCCCATCAGCGGAGATGATCATGTCCCAGGAGCTGTTCGTGGACGCATCAATAGCACGCACACGAACAGCTCCGAAGTGGTGGGTGGCGAGTTTGGCGATGACCGCGTTTTTCCCTGCCTCGATGAAATCTTCCTCTTCGAGCACGGGGACCGGTGCCCCATCCAAGGTCAGCCTGTGGCGGTCTTCGCTGATGTGCAGCGTATAGACCGGGAAGGCCGGGACTTTCTGGGGATCGATCAGCGCCATCTCTTTCGCCACCCGTTGCTTCCTTGGGTTAGTCGGCGGCCTCATCGCTTTTCAGCAAGAAGTCGCGCACGTCTTTCTTCCTGTACCGGCGTACCCTCGATCCGATAGACACCGATTTCAGGCCGTATTCCTTGTTCCATTTCAGAACGGTCTGCGCTTTTACCCGCATCACGTCTGCGATCTCCTCGGTCGTTGCCCATTCCGGCAAATCCGCGATGAGATCTTCAACGGCTTCTGGGTCGTTCATGGTCACACTCCAAATGTGCTTGAGTACGAAAACCGCGTCAACCCTGTTACGTCATGTTTCCCCATAAAACTATGTTTTACATGTTTTCACAATGTAACCGCTTTACAACATTGACACTGTTTTCTATGCGAGTTAGCGTAAATAGCGAATCACTACTTACGGTTGATTACTTTACTGAGGTGAACCCGCATATGTCAGGGATCCCAAACCCTTTTGCGCCTACAAGACCAAATAAGACGCCTGATAGCGGTCATGACATCCGAGATGACCTTCTCGGCCATGACCTCATCGTCACTGGGCCCACTGCACCAGGACTGTCCCCCATGTTGGAAGCCCCATCTTCCCCGTGGCCGCACACTGATATTGGTCCCTTCGAAGGCCTGGCTGTCATGGGGCTGCACGGTGGAGCAGGCGCCACCACCCTCAGCACCCTCCTTGGCGAATCCGTCCTGGACGTAGGCAGAGCGTGGCCGCTCTCGCAAAGTACCCGAACTCAAGCCCCCTGGCCGCTTCCGGTGATCGCAGTCGCTCGCACCGACCGCACCGGACTGTCTGCCGCGGACCGTTTCGTCCGCTCCTGGGCCAACGGACAACTGAGCGGTTCCCAGCTTTCAGCACTGGTGCTGATCGAAGCAGGGCCACGAACCAGTGACGCCCGCAAAAAAGCCACCAAGCGCCTGTTGCGCATGGTTCCCCGAGGCACCCATATCCCATGGATGGACCCCTGGCTGGATGCCCCACCCGATCCGGCCCGGTTACCCGGGCGCATCAAGCGAATCATCAAACTCCTGAACACTCCCACCAAATAGAGAGGCAAACACATGTTGCTGCAAACCCTGGCATTCGGTATCGATCTGGCCGCCAGCATCCCCAACCCAACCCCGGAACAGCCACCAGGCACCGAAGGGTTCACCACGATCCTGAACTGGATCGCCTGGGCCGTGATCCTGCTCGGCGTAGCCGGATTCCTCGCCTCGGCAGGTTTCCTGGCCTTCGCATCCTTCACCGGACGGGAAATCAACGGATTCAAGGGACTGGTCATCTCGCTGATTGTCTGCATCCTGGCCATTAGCGCGGGAACGATCATCAACGTCTTCGTCTAAGCACCGGTGAACCGTCTAAGAGAAAGAGAAGATCCTCATGGCTGAAAATGATCCATTAGGCAGAAACTGGAAACTCTGGGGCGGTATCCTCGCCTTCATCGTGGTCATCGTGATCGCGGGGCTAGTCATCTTCCCCCGCGTCAACTCTGAACCAGAAACAGCTCCGCCCGCCCCGGCCCCGTCGGTACCGGTTGAGACTGCTTCCCCGTCCTCCCCTTCGGATTCGCCTTCGGCTTCGGCTTCCAAGCCAGCCTCCGGGGACTGCCCTGCGCTAAGTACCGACAGCTCGTTCCCGAACGATGCCCCGGACACTGAATGGAAACGGCACCCTGCCGGGATGCTGCTGCCAGTGAATGCCGATCATGGGCCAGCGAAGATGGACGGGGATTTCTGGCGCTGCTTCAGCCACACACCTACTGGTGCGGTGCTGGCGGGGTTCACCTTGGTAATTGATTTCTCGGCCGGTGCAGAGATTGATGCTGCCGTTGAATCGATGAATCGTCAACGGCTTTTCGAAGAACAAGGTTCTAGTACGAGCAATGAGGGCTTCCCCCCGATGCTCGGATACCGAGTCATGAATAGCAGTGATGACAGTGCCATTGTTGAATATCTCTCTAAGGCAGGCGAGCAGTATGCGGCTATGAGCGTGAACCTGGCTTGGAGCGACAAAGACCATGACTGGCGATTGGATCTAACTTCCGGCCCTCCGGCATGGAGCGAAGTTAACGATCCAAGTTCTTACACAGAGTTCAAGTAGGCGATTATTGTGGCGAACCAGGCTAGTTGTGAATGGTGGCAGGTGGACTGCAACATTGGTGAAGGCCTCAAAAACCTTGCCGATAGTGCGATTGCCGAGTTCATCAAGTCCATGTTTGACGGTGCTGTGGCCTTCATGTCACAGATCTCCACATTCTGGATGGACTCACCAAGCCCAGACGTGAACAATGCGGCAGTCATCAGCCTTCGAGAAGATATGTCCTGGTACGTGGCAGGGTTCGCCATTCTGGGATTCTTCCTCGGACTGATCAAGCTCGTCATGTCCCAAGATGTGAAGAACAGCCTGATCGGCTTGGCAACCCCAATCGTGAACCTGATTCTCGCCGCAACCGCCTACGCCGTCGGCATCGGGGTGCTGTTGACGGCTTCGGACGAGTTCTCCAAATGGATTGTGCAGCGATCCACCGGGGGCGAAGTGGACCTCACCCAAATGCTCCCCACCGTCTCGGCCCTCATCGCAAGCCCCGGCACCGCTTTCTTGCTGTATATCCTGTTGCTTCTAGGCTCCATCATCAACCTCCTGTTCATGTATTTTCGCGACGTGATGTTCTTGATCCTCTCAGCATTCATCGTCGTGCTGGCTGCGGCCAGTGGCTCCGAACAGGGACGGCAAGCATGGCGTAAAGCCAACGGCTGGCTGGTCGCCCTATTGTTGTTCAAACCGGTGGCGGCGGGAATTTACTCGCTGGGTCTGCGCATTCTTGCCCCGACCGGCACCCCAGAAGGACAAGAACCCTCAATTCCGGAGGCGATGCATGCCACCCTCATTGCGTTGCTGATTATGTTGCTGGCGGCACTGGCGTTGCCCGCCTTGATCAAGTTCATCGTTCCTGCAGCCGGTGTCGGCGCGGGCGCATTCTCCGGCGGCGCAGCGCTCGGCGCTGGTGTCACCCTCGCGGCCGGTGCCGCAGTTCTCGCGGGAACTGGTGGCGCGGGCGCGGCGGCCGCAGCGGCCGGGAAGGGCGCTGCAACAACGACACAAGGAGCCTCAACATCAGCTTCCACGGCAGCAGCCGGGAAGGGTGCTGAGTCTTCCGCCGTTACTGGAAGTTCCAGCAGTGGCGCAGGAACAACGGGAAGCGGTTCTAGCGCTTCGGACACTGTGAGCGGTGGCGGCGCTTCCTCGGGTGACGGCACTGGATCTGCCGGTGCCGGATCTGCCGGCAGCAGTTCCAGCAGCACCGGATCTGCCGGTGCCGGATCTACGGGTGCGGGATCTACCGGCGGCACTTCCAGCAGCACCGGATCTACGGGTGCGGGATCTACCGGAACCGGGTCTACTTCCTCCAGCTCTACCGCCGCTCCTTCGGGGGCCAGTTCCTCAGATTCCGGCAACGCATCCCAAACCACCGGCGGGAAAGACACAGACTCAAGCACCCCACCTGCCGGTGGCCCCTCAGGAGCAAAAGCACCAAACAAGCTCAACGAGGCAATGCAGAAAATGAGCGACGTTAAAGGCATCGCCAACGGGGCCAATCCCAGCAAGCTCGTAGACGAGGACGGCGAATAATCATGGCCACCACAGAAATCCGCGTCGAACCTAACACCTTCGGCAACATGACCGTGCCCCGCCGCTCAGGCTTGGTGGGCCTGTCCATGGGCCAGAGCCTGATGCTGGTGCCCATCATCCTCATCGTCATTGTCGCCGCAGCACGCGGCTGGATCATGGCCGCTGTCATCATCGCCCTGGCCACCATCCTCGGGGCCGTGCTGCTGCGGGTCACGAAGGAACAAGGCCGTTCAATCTATGGGAGACTCATGCTTCGTCTAGCGCAGCGGCAGAAAGTCGCATCCAAAAAACACGTCTATCTTTCCGGCCCCACCGGCTTCACCCCCGATGGGCAGGTACGCTTGCCCGGTCTGATGGCAAAGTCCCAGCTGACTGAATCCATGGACTCCTACGGCAACCCTTTCGGGCTGATCCGCCTCTCCTCCCGTGGCCACCACAACTACTCCGTGGTGCTCGAATGCTTCCCCAACGGGGATAATCTCATTGACCAGGCCGACGTGGATCGCCAGGTGGCGCACTGGGCGAACTGGCTGACCCAGCGCGGGTTGGACGAGGGAATCCGCGGCGCTTCGGTCACCATCGAATCCTCCCAGGACTCGGGCCTGCGGCTGCAAAAGCTGTTGGCTGATAACCACCGCGAGGACGCACCCGAGTTCGCCAAGCAAGTCGTGGAACGCATCGCGCAGACTGATCACTCCGCCGCTCCCGAGGTCGTAGCCCGCATTACCCTGACCTTTGACGGCCGTCGCCTTGATGGGAAGGCCGGGGATCGGGGCATGGAAGAGATGGCCGAGGAAATCGGCAATAAGCTCCCCGGCATTATTTCCGGGCTGGCCAACACCGGGGCCGGAGCGGTACGCCCGAACACTGCCCAGGAAATCATCGATTTCACCCGCGTCGCCTATGACCCGACCACCGCTGTCGCCGTGGAGGAAGCGCAAGCCAATGGCGGTACCGGCCTGGCGTGGGAGGATGCTGGCCCTTCGTTCGCGTTGGACGCGTTCGATCATTACCGGCACGACCGGGCGGTGTCGAAGTCGTGGACGATGTATGAAGGCCCGCGCGGCGCGTTCATGTCCAACTCATTGGCCCGCCTGACCGCACCGAGCGAGGGGGCGCTGCGCAAGCGCGTGACCCTGCTGTACCGTCCGATCCCAGCGGATCAGACCTCTACCGTGGTGGAGAACGAGCAGAAAGATGCGATGTTCTCCGGCTCCCAGCAGCGCGTGTCCGTGCGTGCCCGCCAGCGTTTGGCGGCGGCGCAGAAAACCGCCCAGGAAGAAGCGTTGGGTTCCGGGCTGACGCGGTTCGGGCTGATCATCACCATCAGCGTGAAAGATGAAGCCGAGTTGAAGAAGTTCGACCGCACCGTTCCCGGCATGGTTTCCCACGCCAAGCTGCGGGTGCGCGAGGCGTTGGCGAACCAAGCGGTCACGTTCCAGGCAGGCTTGCCGTTAGGCATGGTCGTGCCTGATCACATGATGATCCCTGACGAGATTAAGGTGTGGTTCTAATGACTCCCCTGATCCAGAAGAAACGCCAGTACCCCTCTCCACAGGACTTGGAACAGTCCCATAGCCTCACTCTGTCCAAGCGCGACGTGTCGCGCCTGGAACGCGCTGCGAAGAAGGCAGCACCCAAGCCAGCCAAGGAACCAGGATTTCTCGCCCGCCTGCTGGCCGAAGGTGCCCAGTCCCGGCATGTTCCAGGCGATGCGGGCTGGAACCGCCGTGGCGGCGGGCCGGTGAACTACATTGAACACCCGGTGGAGATTCAAGGCTCAGCCGTGCAGGTGTGCGGTTTCTGGCCCTTCGTCAACGGTGCCGGGTTGCCGACCATTGGTGCCCCGTTGGGCCGCCATCTGCTGCGCAACACGCTGGTGACCGGTGACCCTATTTCGTGGTTCCTCAACGGCATCATTTCCAACCCTTCCGCGTTCATCCTTGGCCAGCCAGGGCTGGGCAAGACCTCGCTGGTGCACCGCCTCTTGGCGGTGCTTTCTGCCTGGGGTGTGGTGCCGATGATCCTGGCCGACTCCCGCCCTGATTATGTGCCGCATATCCGCGCGCTGGGCGGGCAGGTCATCACCTTCTCCCCCGGCCAGGGGCATTTGAATCCGTTGGATCTGGGGCCGCTGGTGGCCAGCTTGAACGAGATTGACGACGAGAAGGCGCGGGACATTGCGATCCAGGAGATGATCAGCCGCCGCCGCTCCCTGATGGAAGGCATCGCCTCGATGATGCTGGGCCGGCCTTTGAAGCCGCACGAGTCCACCTGCTTGTCGGTGGCGATCAACGAACTCGATCCGAACCTCACCCAAGCGCCATTGATCGGTGATCTGGTGGATTTCATTCGTTCCCGGCCTGAGGTGCTGCGCCAGAACGTGCTCGCCTACGATGATGACCACGAATACGACCAGCGGCTCCAAGCCCTGCTGGACGCGCTGATCAACCTCGGCCCTTCCGGCGCGTATGGGGACATGTTCGCCAAGCCTTCGGATGCTCACATCACTCCCGGGGTGCCGGTGGTGTTCGACATTTCCGGGGTCAACGAAAACGACTCCGTGCTGGTCGCTGCCGTGCAGTCCTTGTGCTGGAACCTCGGATCAGCCACCGTCTCTGCCGAACAGCATTTGGCGGCAGCGGGCAAACGGCAGCGCCGCACCTATTTCCTGGTCATGGACGAGCTGTGGCGCATCCTGCGCGCCAGCGATGACATGGTGCACTTCATCGACACCATCACCCGCCTGAATCGCGGACGCGGCATCGGGCAGGTCATGATCACCCACACCATGAACGACCTCAGGCTATCCAAAGAGCACCTGACCGCTACTGCGTGGGGGTTCGTTGAACGCTCCGCCCTGGTGTTCCTTGGCGGGTTGGCTCCTTCGGAGATGGGCAACCTGGAAGAAGTGTTCGCCCTGTCTTCCAAGGAAAAAGCGTTGATGACTGACTGGACCGGTGAAGCCGTGGTTGATCCGAAAACCAACAAGGCCTCCCGCCGGCCCGGTGCCGGTCACTTCATCATGAAAGTCGGCAAGAATCCTGGTACTCCGTTCGTCACGCAGCTCACCGATCTGGAATTCGAGATTTCGGATACCAACCGGGCCTGGGAGATGGTCAAATAATGTTCAACGCAGATCCGCGCTCCGGGCGCAAGAACCAGCCAGCCAACGATGAACTGCTGTGGATCATCGGCGGCGGCATCCTCACCTTAGTCATCATGGGCGTGCTGTTGTGGACGCTCGGCGCGATCCTCGACCCGAACGTGCCTCAGTCCTCGAATAATCCGGTGCAGATCCTCATGGATCAATCACGCGGCTACCTGCCGGTGAGCGGGCTGCAAATCGCTGTGTTCGCACTAGGCCTGCTGCTCCTACTGGCGGTCATCGTGATGCTCGTGGTGGTGTGGCGGCGCAGCCGGGGCACCAGCTCCCGTATTGATCACCTGGCCAAGGAAATGGCTCACGCCAAGGACTTCAAGGCCTTGGAAGAACCAGCGGCCCGCGCCGACGCTGAACGCCTCGGAGCCACTAAAGCTGGCATAGGCGTACCTCTAGCCAAACTGGTCAACAACCATAAGCCCTTGTTTTCCTCCTATGAGTGGGTGCAGATCTGGTTGATGGGGCCACGTGCCGGCAAAACCTCGTGCGTGTGTGTCCCGCAGATCCTGGAAACCGGCGGGCCGGTGCTGGCCACCTCGAACAAGCGCGACATTGTTGACATGACTCGTGGCCCGCGCGCCCGCGTGGGCACCGTCTGGGTTCACGACGTGCAGGGCATCATCGGTGAAGAGCCTTCCTGGTGGTGGAACCCGCTCTCCTTCGTGACTGATATGAAAACTGCGGTCAAGCTGGCAGATGTGTTTATTGCTTCGGAGACCTCAGCCGGTGCCAAGTCCGACGCGTACTTTGAGTCGGATGGCAAGCGCCTGCTGTCTCATTTCCTGTTTGCTGCGGCGATTGCCAACCGGCCGATCACCGACGTGTTTGCGTGGGCGCAAGATCCCGAGGACAAAACCGCACGAGACCTGCTGGACGAGCACGGGTACCAGGATTTCTCCTCCGCTCTCTGGCAGATCCAAGGACTGACCCCCAAGCAGCGTGATGGCGTGTATGGCACGATGCGCCCGTGGATCACGGTGCTTTCCTACGAGGAAGTCACCCCTTGGATTCGCCCGAATGGGAACTTTGCCCGTCCCGAATTCGATCACCGCAAATTCGCAACGAGCACCGATACCTTGTATCTGGTGTCCAAGGAAGGCGCTGGCACGGCCCGCGCCATCACCGCCGCATTGGTGATGGCCGTGATGGATTCCGCCGAAAAGACTGCCGCCGCGCTGCCCGGTGGCCGGCTAACAACACCGATGATGGCGGTGCTGGACGAGGCCGCGAACGTCGTTCGCTGGCGCGAGCTGCCCGACGTGTATTCACACTACGGTTCACGCGGAATCGTGGTATCCACGTTCTTCCAGTCCTACAAGCAAGGCGTGGAAGCCTACGGGCAAGACGGCATGGATAAGCTCTGGGGCGCATCGAATATCCGCGTTGCCGGATCTGGCCTGTCCGACGATAAGTTCTTGCCGTATCTGGAAAAGCTGATCGGTGCCCGCGACGTGCTCAAACGCTCGTCCAGCACCAGTGGCCGCAACGGTCGCTCCGTGTCCAGCTCGATGCAGCGTGAATCCATTCTGGAAGTCTCAGACCTTGGCGCGCTACCGCGAGGCCGGGCCATTGTCACCGGATCAGGCATTCCGGCAGGACTGCTGGAACTCGTGCACTTCTCCCAAAAGCCCTACGGGCAAGATGTGAAGCTCTCGCAGGAATACTACGAGAACGTTAAAACTTCAACACCTAACGAATAGGTCCGAAAACATACGGCGCACATTCACCGGGAAGCCTCTTCATCTAAGCTCCATGATGCGCACAGTATTAGACATATAATCTATGATTCACTTCAAATGTGACTTTGAGCTGGTCAAGTTTCTGAGACACGATCTTTGATCATTTCCAATATCCTCAAGCCACTAGAGCTAGAGAATTCCTTTCCTGATACGAGTCCAGAACAGCCTGAGGGCTGACCCCTCCATTAGCTGTATGCGGTCGCCTCCGGTTGTACCAAACCTCGATGAACTCCATCGCCGCGGTACGCGCTACCACCCTGCTAGTGAAAGCCCGGTGATGATACATTTCGTTCTTGATCGTCGAGAAGGCGGACTCGGCGACAGAATTGTCCCAGCGCACCCCGGTGCGGCCCATGGACTGCCGCACGCGGTGGGCAGCGCACCATGCCTGGAACGCGTCGGAGGTGTATTGCGTGCCCCGGTCGCTGTGGAACACGCTGCCAGGCTGGATGAAGCCTCGCGACGCGGCAAGCTCCATCGCATCAATGACCAGCTGAGTTTGCATGTTCTCGCCCATTGACCAGCCCACGATCTGACGTGAATACAAGTCGATCACCGTGGCCAGGTACAGCCATCCCTCACCGGTGCGCAGATAGGTGATGTCACCGACCAGTTTCGCCCCAGGCCGGGACGAGCGGAAGTCCCGCCGGCCGATCTTATCGACCATGTGGTTCTTGATATGCGCTGTTCGCGCTTGGTGGTCACGCACCGTCGTGGTTTTGAAGGCGCTCATTCGTTTGGCCTGGATTCCTAGTTCTTTCATGATCGAGAGAACTGTGGATTTCGGTATCCGAATGTTGTGGTTGTTAAGCAACAGATCCACCAATTGGCCGGCGCCAGCGACCTGGTTGGATGCCTCGAACTCGGTGTGGACCAGTTCGGTACGGCGGATCCTCAGATGTTTCAGCTTCAGGATGCTCGGCGCGGTAGGCACGGACCCAGTTGCCCAAGGTTCCTTCGTTGATGCCCAGGGATGCTGCAACTTCGATCAGGCTTTTCTGGGATGAGATCACCAGTTCAACTGCTTCGGCGCGGAATTCCGGGGTGAACTTCTGACGTTTGGACATGCACTCATTCTCCTACGAACGCGTGTCTCACAACATCATGACAGCTCAGTAGTCTCGGTGCTAGCCAGTGAGTTGGGTCGGCTCGTTGAGGGTCTATGCCTTCGTTGTCTTGTTCTCGAGTTGATGGAGGTTGGCTTGTTTCTCGGTAACTTACCACCTTGCAAAATACCTGAGGGACGCATACCATTGAAATATACAGGTACCCGGTAGGGGTACCTCCTACAGACAAGGAGGATGCCGAATGGCTTCGAATGATTACCAGGTGACAGGCATGACCTGCGGCCACTGTGAGATGTCAATCCGTGAGGAAGTTGGCGTGATCCCTGGTGTCCAAGAAATCCAAGTCAGCGCGCAGACCGGCAAGCTTAACGTCACAGCCGAGGGCGAGATTGACGACGCTAAGGTCCTCGCGGCGGTCGAGGAGGCCGGCTACTCGGCGGTGCGCGTCTAATGAAGGCCGGAGGACGGCTCGCACTATACGGCGCCGGTTTGATAGTGGCGTTCGGCGGGGCCTTCGGCCTCGCTGGCGCGGTTATTCCTGACAGCTTTGTAGCGGCATGGGCGGAAGGCAGTGACGTGAATGCGCACGGTGAAGGGCACGGCGGGGCTGAGCAGGAAACTGTGGAACCTGCTATGAATGGGGTCTCCGCCAGCGCGGGTGGCTTCGTACTTTCCCCTATCCAGGCTCCCACTACTGCAGACAAAAATGGAGTGCTAAGCTTCCAGATCCTGGATGAGTCGGGAGAGGCGGTGACCGAGTACACCACCGCGCACGAAAAGGATCTGCACTTGATTGCGGTACGCACCGATGGCACCGGATTCCAGCATGTGCACCCTGAGCTCAACGCAAGCACAGGCACTTGGTCCGTGCCGTGGATTTGGGGTGCGGCAGGAACTTACCGCGTGTACACCGATTTTACCCCCGCAGGTGAGGGGGCGGAAAGCATTACGCTGACCCGCGCGGTGGAAGTTGCCGGAGACTTTACCCCTGTCAAGACCGAGACGCAAACTACCGACGAGGTCGACGGGTATACCGTCTCCTTGGGCGGCGATCTTACCGCTGGGGCTTCGAGTGAGCTTACTATCTCAGTCGAGCGCGACGGTCAGCCAGTGACTGCACTGGAGCCCTATCTGGGTGCGTTCGGCCACCTGGTGGCATTGCGCGAAGGTGATCTCGCCTACCTGCACGTCCACGCCCAGGGCGAAGAGCCTCAAGCAGGAGACACGGCTGGACCTGATATCGGATTCTCAGCGGAGGCCCCCACCGCAGACCGTTACCTGCTATACCTGGACTTTCAAATCGATGGGCAGGTGCACACCGCCGAGTTCGTAATCGATGCAAAGCGCGGCGACAGCTCACAGACAGACAATTCGTACTCCGACGGCCGCTGAACCCACTGGGCCTGGCGTCGCACGAGAGCTTAAGAGAGAAGGAAAAGGATGAGCACATCAGCGCCCTCCACAGGAGGGGTGGATATCGAGTTGGAGATCGGCGGGATGACCTGTGCCTCCTGCGCGAACCGAATTGAAAAAAAGCTGAATAAGCTCGACGGTATCGCGGCCACGGTCAACTACGCTACAGAGAAAGCCAAGGTGAGTGCACCCGCCGGATACGATCCAGCCTTGCTGGTCGCCGAGGTCGAGAAGACCGGCTACACGGCTGCACTACCCAAACCCAAAGATACTAAGACGAACACAACGTCGGCTGAGGACGGCGAGACGGAGGACACTGAGCTAACCTCCTTGCGCCACCGTCTGATTGGCGCCATAGTGCTCACGGTTCCCGTGATCGCGATGGCGATGATCCCCGCTTTACAGTTCACTTATTGGCAGTGGGCCTCACTCGCCCTTGCTGCACCGGTGATCGTCTGGGCTGCCTGGCCGTTCCACAAGGCCGCGTGGACGAACCTCAAACACGGCACCGCGACGATGGACACACTCATCTCGATGGGCACCTCGGTCGCACTGTTATGGTCCGTCTACGCACTATTCCTGGGAACAGCCGGCACACCTGGGATGACACACCCCTTCGAGTTCACAATCGCTCCGTCAGATGGTGCGGCAAACATCTATCTTGAAGTCGGCGCGGGTGTGACGATGTTCATCCTCGCTGGTCGCTACTTCGAGAAGCGCTCCAAGCGACAGGCCGGGGCCGCGCTTCGAGCCCTCCTAGAGCTCGGCGCGAAGGAAGTCGCCGTCCTTCGTGATGGTGTTGAAGTGAAGATTCCCACCTCTGATCTTGCGGTCGGCGACGAGTTCATCGTTCGTCCGGGCGAGAAGATCGCCACTGATGGCGTTGTGACCTCCGGTACCTCCGCAGTGGACGCCTCCATGCTCACTGGCGAGTCCGTGCCGGTCGAGGTCCGCGAGGGTGACTCAGTTACTGGTGCCACTGTCAATGCCGGTGGACGTCTGGTCGTGCGAGCGACCCGTGTTGGCTCGGATACGCAGCTTGCCCAGATGGCGAAGCTCGTCGAGGACGCGCAGACTGGCAAGGCCGAAGTGCAGCGTCTAGCTGACAAGATTTCCGGTGTCTTCGTGCCGATCGTCATCGTCATCGCATTCATCACTCTCGGTGCCTGGCTGGGCGCCGGATTCCCCGTCGCCGCAGCGTTTACCGCAGCGGTTGCCGTGCTCGTCATCGCGTGCCCCTGCGCGCTTGGACTGGCCACACCGACCGCGTTACTGGTCGGCACTGGTCGAGGGGCTCAGATGGGCATTCTCATCAAGGGCCCCGAAGTGCTGGAGTCGACCCGCAAAGTCGACACCGTCGTGCTAGATAAGACCGGCACCGTCACCAGCGGCAAAATGACTCTGGTTGACGTGATCACCGAGCCCGGCGTGGACCGTGCTGAGCTGTTGCGCTTCGCCGGCGCACTGGAAGACTCCTCGGAGCACCCGATTGCGCAGGCGATCGCCAAAGGAGCAACCCAAGAAATCGGCCAGTTGCCCACGCCCGAGGACTTCGCCAATGTCGAGGGCAAGGGAGTGCAGGGCATTGTCGAGGGAACTGCGGTCATCGTCGGGCGCGAGTCACTGCTGGCCGACTGGTCTCAGAAGCTCTCTCTGGAGATCGCGCAGGCAAAAGCCACCGCAGAGAACGAGGGTAAAACCGTCGTAGCGATCGGCTGGGACGGCCAGGCGCGCGGAATCCTCATCGTCGCCGACACCGTCAAACCCACCAGCGCCGAAGCGATCCGTGGACTCAAGGAGATCGGGCTCACCCCAATTCTCCTGACTGGTGACAACAAGGCCGTAGCGCGGCAGATCGCGGCCGAAGTCGGCATTGACGAAGTCATTGCCGAGGTCCTACCCAAGGACAAGGTCGACGTCGTCACACGCCTGCAGTCCGAGGGCAAGATCGTCGCGATGGTCGGCGACGGAGTCAACGACGCTCCCGCGCTCGCGCAAGCCGACCTAGGATTGGCGATGGGCACCGGCACAGACGTCGCCATAGAAGCCTCTGACATCACGCTCGTGCGTGGAGACCTACGGGCCGCCGTCGATGCTATTCGCCTTTCAAGGAAAACCCTGTCGACGATCAAGACCAACCTGTTCTGGGCATTCGCCTACAACACCGCCGCGATCCCGGTCGCAGCGCTGGGCATGCTCAACCCCATGCTCGCAGGCGCGGCAATGGCGTTCTCCAGCGTCTTCGTCGTCGGCAACAGCCTCCGCCTGCGCGGGTTCAAGAGCGTCGCCACGAAATGACGCACAAGAACTCACACATCCATAAAAATCCAACAAAGAAAGAGCCTTAAAGAATGAGTAGCTGCTGCAGCACAAACGAAACTAACCCCGCCGCTGAGAACGGTGGACGCGAGAACCTCCTGGGTGGAGGCGGCGATGACATGACCACCTGCCCGGTCATGGTAGGAACCCCGGTCAGCAAGAAGACCGCCGAAGCCGCCGGCCTCTACCGTGACTTTGAGGGTGAACGCTACTACTTCTGTTGCGCCGGCTGCGGCCCCGCATTCGATTCAGACCCAGCCAAGTACGCCGCCAACATGGCGTAATCCACCAGCGTGCGGGGGGCCGCGGCACCGCTGCGGCCCCCGCCACCTGATCGGAGCGAACCGACATGACCACCCCGACCTCAACCACCGAACCTTACATCGACACTTGCCCCGCGGGAGGTGATGGCAACCCGTCCGTCCACGGGTACATCAGCGACAAGACGAACTACCAAAATCGACTGCGGCGTCTCGAAGGCCAGATCCGCGGCATTGACCGAATGGTCGACGAGGACCGTTACTGCATCGACATCCTCACCCAGATCTCCGCAGCTACGAGAGCACTTGAAAATGTCGCCCTTGGCCTGCTTGATGATCACCTCAAACATTGCGTGCTCGACGCCGCACTAGCCGGCGGACCAGTCAGCGAGCAGAGGCTCGGCGAAGCCTCCGAGGCGATTGCTCGCCTCGTGCGCTCCTGACGCTAGCTCACCAAATCAACCTCCTGACGCTAGCTCACCAAATCAACTATGACCAACTGCCCAGGAGTTCCCCTATGACCACACCGCACATCCTCATCCTTGGCTCTGGAGCAGCCGGGACAGCAGCCGCCCGCACTCTCGCTTCACGCGACGACGTCAGAGTGACCCTGGTGACCCGCACCGGGGAGACGCCCTATACGCGAATGCTCATCAAAGGAATCGCGTTCGGTCCGACCCCACCGGAAATGATCAAGATCCCGCTACCTCAGATCGAGGTCATCGCCGACACCGTGCTCGAAGTTGACACCTCGGCGAAGCAGGTCCAACTGACCTCCGGCGCACAGGTCTCCTACGACGCGCTCATCATCGCGACCGGGAGCATGCCCCGCTCCCTGCCCGCTGACGTGTTCGGCGGCGACGACGTCGGACAAGGGCGGGTCACCGCTCTTCACTCCGTGGAGGATGCCCTCGGCATCCGAAAGCTGCTTACCGGCCTGGGGCGGCCGGCGCGCGTGGCGATCTACGGCGGCGGAATCATCGCAGCTGAGACCGCCTCGTCGTTGCAAGCCGACGGGCACATGGTCACGCTGGTCTCTCGCAGTTCCGTTCCTGGCATCGGAGCGTTTGGGGCGCCCGTGGCTGAACGCCTCGCCGCTGACCATGCCGCCAAGGTGCAGACTCGGTTCGGACGCACTCTCCAGCATGTCGACGAAACAGAATCCGGTGTCGCCATCACCCTCGACGACGGCAATCCCATTGTGGCGGACTTCCTCCTCGTTGCGCTCGGCACGACGCCCGCTGCCCCGTCACCGTGGACGAACGGCATCGATGTTGACGATCGCCTCCGCACCGACGCAGACCGTGTATATGCCGCCGGAGGTGTGGCCTCGCATCACGACGAAGCACTGGGCGCCTGGCGCATCGATCATTGGGAAGACGCCGCCGCTCAGGGCGCGCACGCTACGAAGGCCGCACTGCACGACCTCGGTATCAGTGACGATCCGGGGACTTACCTGCCGCATAGCCCCTACATGGCAATGGTCTACGGTCAGATGATCTCCGGAGTCGGGTACACGGCAGGAACAAACACCTACCTGGAATCCGGTGAGGAGTTCGTCGTCCGGCACGAGACCAACGGCACCGTCACCGGCGTCACTGGCATCGACGCGGTCGGCACCGTCTACCAGTGGGGTCAACTGCTTCACGGTGCGCGAGCCTAAGCGATGGCGGAAGACTGCACCAGTCGGATCTCGCCGCGAGGCTTCGTGCTCGCGCTGGCTGCGACCATTCTCATGATGGCCGCCGCCAGCGCGCCATCGTTATTCTATCCACAGATCGCCGAGCGGCTCGGACTCATCCCCGTCGCCACCACACTCGTGTTCGCGGTCTATACGTTCACCCTCTTGGCAGCCCTGCTCTACCTTGGATCGCTCTCCGACCGCATCGGCCGACGTCCGGTTGTGACCGCCGGTTCCCTAATGCTCGCTCTGAGCCTAGTCATGTTCTGGTTCGCCGGCAGTCTCACGACGCTCCTAGTCGCTCGCGCCATGCAAGGATTCGCGGCGGGCATACTCATTCCAGCGCTGTCAGCGATGATGATCGACTTCGAACCTCTGTCGCGCCCGAACATTGCAGCCCTGTGGAATACCATCGGTCCGATGATCGGCCTCGGAACCGGTGCCCTCAGCGCTGCACTCCTTCTCGATCTCACCCCCGCACCGACAATTGCCGTCTTCGGCTCGCTGAACGTCGCTTTCCTCATTGTTTCAGTAACGGTGTGGAACACACCGGAACTGGTCCCCAAGACCCGGACGCAACGCGGCGATCTCCGTCCGCGGTTCATGGTGCCACCGCACTTGCGCCAAATGTTCCTCGCCGGCGTGCCCGCGATCATTGCCGGGTGGGCCACCAATGGACTCTTCCTTGCGCTCGGAGCCAATCTCGTCAGCAGTGAGCTCGGGGGCTCCACTCACACCCACGCGGGCATCGTCATCTTCGCACTAGCGATCTCCGGAGTCACCGCCTCATCCGTCCTGCGGAGGCGTTCCGCCCGCACCATCAGCCTGTATGCGACTAGCGCCCTGGCCTTCGGCACCGCAATGAGCATCGGAGCCCTCGCTTTCGGTTCCTACCCGGCCTACGTCGTGTCGGTCGCGATCGTCGGTTCCGGGTTCGGCACAGCGTTCCTCGGAGTGCTGCGCACACTCATGCCCCACACGGCATCGTCGGAGCGGGCTGCCGTAATGGCTGTGATCTACACGGTCGCCTACCTGGCATTCGGTGTGCCCACCATTATCGCCGGGTTGCTCGTGCCGGTGCTCACCCTGTCGGGAACGATGACAGTACTCGGTGCGATCATCATCGTTCTCAGCCTCGCAGCCACCATCCTACGCCTGCGCATCCCGCAGCCGGCCGCAGGCCTGGCAGAGACTGACAATATCCCCGGGCCTCTTACCGACTCTTACCGACGCTCCGAACCTGACCGAGAGGAACAGCCGTGACCTACGTGATCGCGCTTCCGTGTGTGGACGTCAAGGATCGTGCTTGCGTCGAAGAGTGTCCTGTCGACTGCATCTACGAGGGCGAACGTTCGCTCTACATTCATCCCGACGAATGTGTTGATTGTGGGGCCTGCGAACCGGTCTGCCCCGTCGAGGCCATCTACTATGAAGATGACCTGCCCGACGAATGGTCTGACTACTACAAGGCCAACGTCGAGTTCTTCGACGAATTGGGTTCTCCCGGTGGAGCCGCGAAGGTCGGATCAACGGGCTATGACCACCCCCTCATCTCCGCATTGCCCGCCCAGCACGAGTAGCCCCCGAGGACCCATTCGACCTACTTGCGTCGGCATGGCGCGCAAGTCTTGAATATTACCCCCCCGGGGTATATGATAAACACCCTGATAAAAGGAGATACTGTGCAGAGAAGACTTCGAACCGGGCTGGCAGCAGGAGCTCTTGGAGTGGCGCTCGTGCTCGCCGGTTGCGCCAACGGAACAGACAAAGACCAACAGACAGACCCTTCGACCACTCAGGCGCAGAACAATGTTGGCGACAACACGGAAAGTGGTAATAAGGAAATGGAACACTCAATGGAGCATCCGATGGACGGCGGGCCGGCACCCGAGGGCATCGCTGAGGCCAGCGAACCCACCTACCCGGTCGGCACCGAGGTGCAACTCACGGCTGACCACATGGAAGGCATGGACGGCGCGACCGCAACGATCACCGGCGCGTACAATACCTACACCTATGCAGTGAACTACACACCCGAGGGTGGCGACCCGGTCATAGATCACAAGTGGGTCGTGCAGGAAGAAATCGAAGATGCCGGCGACGAGCGACTGGCCGACGGAACCGAGGTGACCCTGCTCGCCGAGCACATGGAGGGCATGGAGGGCGTGACGGCTACTATTGCCTCCTCCACCGATGAGACGGTCTACATGGTCGACTACGAGACGGACGGCATGAAGATGACCAACCATAAGTGGGTCGTCGAGAGCGAGATTCAACCAGCGTCCTGAGCCGACGTTCGTTTGCTCGGCCACCGGGTGAGCGGCAATCGATACTACTCAACGACGGAGGAGAAGAAGAACGATGACGGACCCTAACGCACACCAGCACCACGGCCACGGAACCGATGCACCTGCTCACAGCGAACATCACCACGGCTCTGTCTCCGGGCATCCTTCGGGGGATGCGCACGGCATGCACGAGGGTCAGCACACCGGGCACCAGGAGCACGGCGACCACTCAGGTCACGACAGCCACGCCAGACACGACGACCATGGTGGTCATAGTGGGCACAGCGATCATGTCGGCCAGTTCCGCAGGCTGTTCTGGATCAATCTCCTCATTGCGATCCCGGTCGTCGCCTTCTCTCCGATGTTCGCCATGATCCTAGGCTACGCTGTGCCGGGCTGGGCATCTTGGATCGCTCCGGTGCTCGGCACTGTCATGTACGTCTGGGGCGGGCGCCCGTTCCTCACCGGTGCCTGGGATGAGCTGAGGGGTCGCAAGCCGGGGATGATGTTGCTCATCGCCTTGGCGATCACCGTGGCGTTCTTCGCATCCTGGGCCGCGACCCTCGGGCTCGTCCACCACGAGCTCGAGTTCTGGTGGGAGCTGGCCCTGCTGATAGTCATCATGCTGCTCGGCCACTGGATCGAGATGCGCTCTCTGGCACAGACGACCTCCGCGCTAGATTCCCTCGCTGCCCTCCTGCCCGATGAGGCTGAGCGGGTCGAGGGCGACGAGGTCGTGAAGGTCGACCCGGCCGAGCTCGCCGTCGGGGACGTCGTCATCGTCCGGCCCGGCGGCAGCGTTCCCGCCGACGGCACCATCGTCGATGGGCGAGCGGACATGGACGAATCCATGATCACCGGAGAGTCCCGCACGGTCTCCCGCGGCGAGGGCGAGACCGTCACCGCCGGAACCGTCGCCACGGACTCGGGCCTGCGAGTGGAGATTACCGCGACCGGTGACGACACGGCCCTGGCCGGCATCAACCGGCTCGTCGCCGAGGCGCAGAACTCCTCCTCGCGAGCACAGCGCATCGCTGACAAGGCCGCGGCCTTGCTGTTCTGGTTCGCGCTTGGCGCCGCCGTGATCACCGCGCTCGTGTGGACGCTGACCGGCGAACCGGATGCGGCCGTGGTGCGCAGCATCACCGTGCTCGTAATCGCCTGCCCCCACGCGCTGGGGCTCGCGATCCCGCTTGTGGTGTCCATCGCGACCGAGCGCGCCGCTCGCGGCGGGGTGCTCATCAAGGACCGTCTGGCGCTGGAGTCCATGCGGCAGGTTGAGGCCGTACTGTTCGACAAGACCGGCACGCTGACCAAGGGTGAGCCCACCGTCACCGGTGTCGCCCCGACCGGCGAACTCGACGCCGACCAGGTTCTCTCCCTCGCGGCCTCGGCCGAGGCCGACAGCGAGCACCCGCTCGCCAAGGCCATCGTCACCGCCGCCAAGAACAAGGGCCTCGCCCTTCAGCAGGCGAGCGGTTTCTCATCCTCGCCCGCCGTCGGCGTCACCGCGACCGTCGCAGGCCAGGAGGTCCGCGTCGGCGGGCCCCGGATGCTCGAAGAGACCGGTCAGCCCGAGGTCGGCACAGCGGATGCCTGGCGTAGCGAGGGTGCGATCATCCTCCACGTTTTGCGGGACGGTCAGATGATCGGCGGGCTCAGACTCGCCGACGAGGTTCGGCCCGAATCCCGCGACGCCGTCGATGCCCTCCACGCCCTCGGTGTCGAGGTCGTCATGATCACCGGCGATGCCGAGGCCGTGGCGAACGAGGTCGGCCGGGAGCTCGGCATCGACCGTGTCTTCGCCGGCGTGCGCCCCGAGGACAAGTCCGCCAAGGTCTCCCAGCTGCAGGCCGAGGGCAAGAAGGTTGCAATGGTCGGCGACGGCGTCAACGACGCTCCGGCTCTGGCACAGGCCGATGTTGGCATTGCGATCGGCGCCGGCACCGATGTCGCCATCGCCTCGGCTGGGGTCATCCTCGCGAGCTCCGACCCTCGCAGTGTACTCTCGGTCATCGAGCTCTCTCGACGCGCATACGGCAAGATGAAGCAGAACCTATGGTGGGCCGCCGGCTACAACCTCCTCTCGGTGCCGTTGGCCGCCGGTATCCTTGCCCCATGGGGATTCGTCCTACCGATGTCGGTCGGCGCAGTCCTCATGTCGCTCTCAACCGTGGTGGTCGCGCTCAACGCCCAGCTGCTGCGGCGTATCGACCTCACCCCCGAAGCCAGCACACGTTCCGTCCTGGAACGCCAGAAGTAAGGATATGCCCATGTCTGTCGACACTGATCCCCACCAGCACGGCTACATCAGCGACAAGGAGCGCTACCTCGGCCGTATGAAGCGCATCGAGGGGCAAGCCCGAGGGATTGCGAAGATGATCGATGAAGAGAAATACTGCATCGACATTCTCACCCAGGTTTCCGCCCTGACCCGCGCCCTCCAGGGGGTCGCGACTGGTCTACTCGACGATCACCTGAAGCACTGTGTGCTCGATGCAGCAAAACTCAGCGACGAGGCGGCTGTCGAGAAGATCCAGGAAGCCACGGACGCCATCAATCGTCTCGTGCGTTCCTGACCCCGAACCTGAACTCAGCGTTCCAAGACGTGCCCACTACAACCCCTCAATATGTCAGAGAGTCTGATCCTCGGAGACGCGCTATCCGCCCTCGGTGCACTGACTTTCGTTCAGCGGGCGGGCGCTGATACAACTCGCTTGCCATAACCCATGAAGTACACGACAGCACCTCTACGGTTTTCGTCTTTCGTATGCTCTCTTCTATCCCCCAGTTGTGATGTGGCGTCACCGGCGAATCCTGGCAGCGACGATGGTCTTCTGGTTCTCGAACCACCGGGAGCCTCACTGGCAGAACAACATCCTCCAACATGGGTGAGACAAAATGCAGATGTTCTCAGCCTGCTGCTGTGTAGCATCCGTGTCAGTATAGAGGACGCCACTAAAGTGCTTCCCGATAAGCCTGGCTAGGACTTCTACCTATTGAGCCTCGTGCATGCCGGAGTGCTGACGAGGCTCCGACCTGCCATACCGAATATCAATAACAGGAACGAATTTGTGCGGTTTCCCCGCACCGAACTCGCGACCAAACTAATGAAGGAGGCGTCATGCCCCGTTTTTCCCGATTGACCCCTGAGACCGCAACGGGGGCCTCACGAGACTTGCTCGGCGAACTCGTAGAGCGGCACGGCGAGGTAGGTGACATGGTCTCGACGATGGCGCACTCTCCGGCGGTACTCGGTGGCTACCTGCACCTGAGTAAAGCCATGCGTCGCGCCAAGCTCGACCGCAAGGTCAGCGAGCTCGTTTCGATCGCCGTACAGTCGCAGCAGGGATGTGGAATGTGCCTGGCCTCGCACATCAACACGGCACAATCGCTCGGGGTTAGCGATGCTGAGATCGCACTCGCACAGCAGGGCACCGCGATGACGGCCCCGGTCGCGGGGATGATTATGCTCGGCCTCCAGGTCTACCGTGAACCTACGTCGATCACCGACGAGCAGATCGACGAGCTCCGCGACTACGGGTACAGTGACCGTGAAATCGCTGATGTCGTCGGTGTCGTGTCGCTGAACATTCTCACCGGCGCTTTCAACCTAGTTGCTGGGCTCACTCCTGGCGACTGATTTCCCCCGCTAATTGATGTCTTGGCCAAGGGGTAGGCGTCATTTTGTAAAACAGCTGACACGTTAAATCACTGAGAAACCCCACGCTTCCCAATGAGTTCAATAGAAGGCGCATCGCAGAGCGCCAGCACATCTCCATCGGTGATTTCACACAAGCCACGTGGATTCTCGATAAGGCGAATGCCTCTTATGTCGTCCGTAAAACAAACGTCAACAAGAAAGAGCTGAGCGAGGGGGCACAACCTATCGGAAGAGAAACAGAGGTCATGCAAGCTGCACTAGAAGAATCGGAGCACATTTTTTGCCCAAAGATTCCAACTGTAGCTATGGTGTCCACCTAAAGTTCAGACGCTCCATGAGCTACTCACTTGAGCATCGGAAGAGTGAGAGTTTTGCCATCAGCTCACAATAGAGTCTAATTATTAGGCCTATGTGCCCATCAGTGCCGGATTTGGCCTCGCATATTTCTCCCGGAATGCCGTACAACGGCTTCACCATACGTATCTTACTGAATGAGGCCGCTGGGCATCGATCAACTCAGAATGAGATCTATTGCCAAGCTGGTCTATCCGTCACGAGAGAATTGCCAGCGATTGCACGGTGAAATCGAGATGCTCAGTCGATAGAAGTCTCCCCGTGCACGAAACGGTAAAAGCAGCGGCATCCCCGGCTTTAAACTCCGCGTGGGCGTTCTGGGCAATCGGGATTACGCGACGAGGCACAAAGGTAGCGGAGTGATGGACAGAAGATCCCACGTGCGCGATTTTGATCGACGCCATCCTTGACTAGGCGCGTGGTTCCCACGATGCGTATCTACAAGTCACAAAGTACCATCGGAGATTCCGAGGTTCGTGATCGGGTGACATTGGACCTTAGGGACTTTCGCAGAGTAGACGTTGGTTTCATAATAAGCAGGCAGCCGGTCCTGCTCTCCATGGGGATCAATGCTCGGGCGTGGCAAGCCACTGAACTTCGTACCACTTCGCAACAATGATCACATTCGACAATATCGGGATATATCGATATAATCGGTCTATGACGATGATTAAGCGTGAGAGAAAACCCCTCGATGAAATGGCGACGGCAGCGTACGCCCACCTATTTCAGGCGTTTGCGGAACCGACGAGGCTGGCGATCGTACAACACCTCGCGTCGGGCGAGCACCGGGTGCGTGACCTAGTCGAGCACATGGGCCTAGCCCAGTCGACAGTGAGTAAGCATGTCGGATTTCTAGTCGCGTGCGGTCTGGCAAGGATGCGCCCTGAAGGGCGCGCAACCTGGTACTCGTTGACTGAGCCCGCACTTCTACGCACCCTCATTGCTGCCGCCGAACAACTCCTCGAATCCACCGGAACGCAGGCTCAGCTATGCACACACCTGCGGCTTCCCCACACCCACCACACGACGGATAAGGATAAAAAGTAGACATGGGAGCAGGACACAATCACGGCCCGGCCGCAAACGAGACCGGACACCCCGGAGACTTCCGCAAGAAGCTCTGGATCGCATTTTCGATCACCGCGACGATTGTCGTCGCCCAGGCAGTCGGTTCGGTTATCACCGGTAGCCTCGCACTGCTGACCGACACCGTTCACGCAATCACCGACGCCTCTGGCTTATTGGTTGCGCTGATCGCGGCAACACTGATGCTCAAGCCGGCCAATTCCAAACGTACCTGGGGGTTTCGGCGCATCGAGGTAATCGCAGCTCTCGGACAGTCTGCACTGCTGCTGGTGGTGGGTACGTACGCCGCCATTGAAGGCATCCGGCGACTCTTCGAGCCTCCAGAAGTGCCGGCCAGTGAACTGCTCATCTTTGGCATCATCGGTTTGGTCGCGAACATTATTGCCATCACCATTCTCGCCTCAAGCCGCGGTTCGAACTTCAACATGCGCGCCGCATTCCTCGAAGTACTCAACGACGCCCTCGGGTCACTCGGAGTGATCATTGCAGCAATCGTCATCGCCACGACCGGGTTCATGCAGGCCGATGCTATCGCGGGGCTATTCATCGCCACCTTAATCGTTCCCCGTGCATTCAAGCTCATGAAAGAGACCACTAGTGTCCTCATGGAGTTCACCCCCAAGGGACTTGATCTCGACGAGGTACGCACGCACATCCTCGAACTTGACCATGTCAAGGATGTTCATGACTTGCACGCCTCAACTGTGGCAACCGGCCTACCGACATTAACTGCCCACGTCGTCGTTGATGACGAGTGTTTCACTGATGGTCATGCAGTTCAGATGTTGCACGAAATCAAAGACTGCGTTGCAGGGCATTTTGAGGTCTCCATCCACCACTCGACTTTCCAGGTCGAGACCGAGCACATCGCCGCGCATGAACCGGAAGTCAGCAAACATGATTAACCGAAGCAGTGCGGACTCGTGCAGGCAAGGCAACTCCTCGCTACTCTGGCAGATATTGTCCCTATAGGTATAGGGCACTTTGTTGAAAAGTCACCATGGGCAGGCACAGTAAGGAAACCAATGGAAATTTTCAGGTCATTCCCAAAGCGCAGTGGGAAGGTCACCACAGTAATCGCTGTCGTGGTCATCGCTTTCACGCTCAGCGGATGCACTGCGGCTGAAGATCCTCCCTCGGCCTCGGCCAACGAAAACAAAATCCCCGTTGAGCACGAACTCGATGGCCTTGGAGCCCGCGAGCTGATTGAAACGCTCGATTCGATGTCGTTGGCTGAACGCACTGAAGATTTGACGACCTCCATCTTCGCGGAGACTGTCACTCTCACTGACCAACACAATCACACGGCAGAAGTACCTCTTCCCAGTGAAGAGATCTACGTGAGCTGGTCAAGTTTCTGAGACACGATCTTTGATCATTTCCAATATCCTCAAGCCACTAGAGCTAGAGAATTCCTTTCCTGATACGAGTCCAGAACAGCCTGAGGGCTGACCCCTCCATTAGCTGTATGCGGTCGCCTCCGGTTGTACCAAACCTCGATGAACTCCATCGCCGCGGTACGCGCTACCACCCTGCTAGTGAAAGCCCGGTGATGATACATTTCGTTCTTGATCGTCGAGAAGGCGGACTCGGCGACAGAATTGTCCCAGCGCACCCCGGTGCGGCCCATGGACTGCCGCACGCGGTGGGCAGCGCACCATGCCTGGAACGCGTCGGAGGTGTATTGCGTGCCCCGGTCGCTGTGGAACACGCTGCCAGGCTGGATGAAGCCTCGCGACGCGGCAAGCTCCATCGCATCAATGACCAGCTGAGTTTGCATGTTCTCGCCCATTGACCAGCCCACGATCTGACGTGAATACAAGTCGATCACCGTGGCCAGGTACAGCCATCCCTCACCGGTGCGCAGATAGGTGATGTCACCGACCAGTTTCGCCCCAGGCCGGGACGAGCGGAAGTCCCGCCGGCCGATCTTATCGACCATGTGGTTCTTGATATGCGCTGTTCGCGCTTGGTGGTCACGCACCGTCGTGGTTTTGAAGGCGCTCATTCGTTTGGCCTGGATTCCTAGTTCTTTCATGATCGAGAGAACTGTGGATTTCGGTATCCGAATGTTGTGGTTGTTAAGCAACAGATCCACCAATTGGCCGGCGCCAGCGACCTGGTTGGATGCCTCGAACTCGGTGTGGACCAGTTCGGTACGGCGGATCCTCAGATGTTTCAGCTTCAGGATGCTCGGCGCGGTAGGCACGGACCCAGTTGCCCAAGGTTCCTTCGTTGATGCCCAGGGATGCTGCAACTTCGATCAGGCTTTTCTGGGATGAGATCACCAGTTCAACTGCTTCGGCGCGGAATTCCGGGGTGAACTTCTGACGTTTGGACATGCACTCATTCTCCTACGAACGCGTGTCTCACAACATCATGACAGCTCAGGTCGGGACCATGACGCGTTGCTGGAGAGGCTGCGCGAGACGGACCTGTTGATCGTTGATGACTTCCTCACGGTGGGTATGGACCAGAACATCGCCAGTGATGTTTACGGGTGCTGGCGGACCGGGAGCATAGGTTGCCGACGGTGATCGTCAGCCAGACCGATCCGTCGTATTGGGTGCAGGTGCTGCCGGACCGGGGGCCGGGGATTTCATCGTGAATCGGTTGGCGAACAACACCAGGTGGCAGCTGTTGGGAGATGCCGACATGCGCAAGTTGAAGCATGAGAAGGCGCGGGAGTCGGCTGATTTTTGGGAATAGGTTTGCGGTCCGTTCCCTGATAGCTCGCCCCGAGCCTTCTCCTTCGTAGCGTAGTGGCTCAGAGCCCCTCACGGGGTTCTGAGCCACTACGGAGTGCTTCGTTCGGTACTACCAACTAGTCGGAATCGCGCTACCGCGTACCCGGGTTTCGTCCTACCAGGTCGCCGGAACATCACTACCAAGAGACCCTATTTGGCACATAGTGGATTTACGATTGATAGGGGCCAACACCAAGGGTGTTAGCCCCTTCGCTTGCATAGAACTAGTTCACGGACTCCCTGATTTCCTCAGGCATATCCTGGACTGGCCACGGCTCTGGCACGTCCTCGCGCACCGGTGGGTCGTAATCCCAGAATGGGCCATCTGGTGAAGTCAGTTCCCCCATCAACGGATAGAAGTAGTCACGCATGTACGAAGCCATGCCGGTAGCGCCCTCCCATCGCATTTTTTCGAAGCTCAACCACAACGAGGTGATCAGCGTGATCGCTTCCTCATAACGCCACCACTCAGGATCCCACCGGAACTCCCCTTTGTTCAGCTTCCGTCGAAAGTGCGGCAGCCCCCATTGGGTCAGCCATTCTTCCTCTGTTTCGAAAGCCAACGGCTGCTCAGTGTCCATATCTGATTCCGCAGCTACTGGTTCGTCAGTTTCCAGGTCATCATCGTTGATGAAACTCACCGGGTGACCTCCGCGCTCTGGCCGCGCTTGCGGGCTAGCCCTGCCCCGTGCTGCGCAGCTGGCCTGGTGGATTTGCCGAAAAGCACCGCATCACCGGGTTTCGACGGGAAACCGTGGACGGCCCTGGCACGGGCCAGCACCGCAGCGGCGGTCTTCGATCCTGGGCCAAGATCATCTGGGTGCACGTTCGCACCCATCGCGCGCTGTGACTCTGGTTTCCCCAGGCTGGGGGCGTTGACTGATTCGCGACCCTCACCGGCATCGCGATCCCGCTGGTCGAGCTGGGTTTCACCCTCCGCCTGTTCAGCCTTCGCAGAATGGCTTTCAGCGGCTTCTTCACGTACCTGTGCTTGTTCTTCCTTGGCCTCGGCCTGTGGCGCAGCTTCTTGCGCTTCCTTCTCTCGCTCCGCACTAGCTTCCTGGTTCAACCGGGTGCTGGCGTGGTAGTCATCAATAGCGTTCTTCAACGCGCGATGGCGTTCCTCAGCCGATTGCGGATGGTTCTTGTACATGTCCTCGATGTTGATTCCCAGCTCGTTGCGCAGCCGGTCAGATCCAGACATGAACGCTTTCGACGCATCACGGTGACCAGCCGACAGTTCAGAAGCCACGGTCATACGATCCGCGATTTGCCGGGAGGACAGTTTTAGGAAATCTGGCGACGCCATATCCTTCTTCAATACGGCGGCCAGTTGCTGCTGCGCCTGGTACGTTTGCGCTGCCGGGTTCTGATTCGCGGCACGCCGATCAGAGGCTTCCTTGGCCTGCATCGCAGCACCCAGGCTCATGCGCAGCACACGGCCGAACTCCATCGAGATATCTGATTCTTCGTCGTTTTCCATGTCCTGCACTCTCCCTTGACTTTTCAGTTAACGGCCTAGGCCGTGATCCCGATCTTTCTTGGTCATTCCCGCACCTGGCTGCGCCACGGTGTGCACCGGCTCGCGTTGCTCAGCCTCGCGCACGATCTTCTCTGCCATAGCAACCACTTCTTGGGCTGCACGGGTCAATTGAGGACGCTCAGCGGCCATGCGTCCGCGCAGCATCGCGTGTGACAACCGATTCGCCTGGCGCAGCACAGCCATCCATCCCTGTTCCGCATTACGCGCAGCGAAACGTGTGGACAGCCGGGCAGCGTAGACGCGGTTCCCCATGCCCTGGCCGGCCCTGGCCATATGGGTGCTCAGACGTGCCAGGCTTCCAGGTCGGTTCCCTTCCAGCTCCAACGACAACCGGGCATAAATGTTCGACAAGGTATCCGGGCCAAGCCGGCCAGCATCCAGCTTCCTGGACGTGGACTGCGCCAAATCGAACGCCCGGTAACCCGATGCTCGTTGCAGTCTTGCACTGCTGTGACGGGAAGCTAAGAACTGCTCTGCCTCGTTCACGCCGTCACCGTTGAAACGCGCCTTGATCGACGGCCACCCCAGGCTGCGATCAAGCTTCGATGGCGCGTACCAAACAGCTTGATCCTCACCAGTTTTAGTCCCCAACGACACCTTGTAACCAGTGACCCTGGTCGTTGAACCCTTGGCGAAATGCGGAGCAACTTGCACCCCCATTTGCGGCAGCTGGCGCATGAACTCGTCGGCAGTGGAAGAACTCGATAACGCTGCACGCATTCGGCGGGAAAGCTCAATGCGATCAGACACCGCATAGTTCTCGCGTTCAGCGCGTGCACGCTCCGCTGGCTTCTCCCCAGACAAGCCTTGTTGCTGTGTGACCGAGGATTCCAAGGACTGCAAGCTGAATTCGTTTTCAAGTTCACGGCACGCCATCTGGGCGCGGTGGAAATCATTGTGCGTGCTCGCCTTCGTGCCATCTTCACGAACCATTTGCACCACCAAGTGAATGTGGTCATTTCCGTTCTTCGATGCGCCGTGGTGCACTGCCACCCAGCGCGATGACTTCGCACCGTCAGGGTCTACGAAACCCATCTTCTCGACGAACGATTCAGCGATGCTCTTCCACTGCGCATCCGAGACCTTGCCTTCGGATTCAGCCAACGACAAAGAACAATGCCAGACGTGCGCATCCTTTGAACCAGTACGGATCTTCTTGCCGTTCTCGTCTTTCAAGAACGCGCCAGATTCTTCATCTTTCGCATACACCGGCTTGGTCACTTCGGTGCCGTGCAGCTTGCGTGGAGCATCCAGCATCTCCGCGATTTCAAACGCATCGTACTTCGACAATTCAGCACCTGGCGCGTAGGCGAAAGTCACCCGATCATCCCCGGCAATCAACCGCTGGTTCTCGTGCTCATTAGCACGCCCAGGGCCAACCAAGTAGTTCATCAAACCAGCCATGCGGCCACCACGAGTCACGTTCGGAATCATGCCGGATCACCAGTGATCTTCAATGTTTCAAGAACATCATCAATGCGCTTCACCGTAGCGCGCAGATGATCCAAAGAGTCATGCAGCTCACCTTGAATCTCGCCTGTTGCATTCGCGGCGCGAGCGATCTGGTTGATGTTGTTCCCCGCAGCAGCAAGGCCACGCTGCAACAAGAACAACGAAGTAATCAGCTCATGACGTTCGGCAGCGGTCTCACCACGAGACTGCGACAAGGTGGACTCCACCAGAAGGCGCGGCACCGAGACACCTACTTCATCCGCCATGACTTGCAAGGCAAGATTCTGCTCCACGGTCAGCTTCACCTCGCGGCGAACCGAACGGCCACCAGCAGCATTCGACTGACGCTTGCGCGAATCAAAACGACCCATGCGAATCTGCCTCCCGCCCAGTGCAACGCCAAATGACCTAACAGGTCAATTGTCCCACCCGAAGAACCACAGTTCAAGCGCACAAGCAACTTAGCCGTGCTAAGTTTATAGCTTGCTCCGCCTCAACGGCGGGCCACTTCTCGCTCAGTTGGTGCAACGAGCGTTGGCATCAGGACATGACCGCGCTACGCTGGAAGCACCAGATCCGCGCCGGATCGGCGTGGCTGAGACGGTGCAAACCAATCGGAAGGTGCCACTCATGAGTGACGCAGCAGCCCGCATTCTCGAACAACTTCAAGCGCAAAACGACTTGCGCATGGAAGCTGCCAACAATATCGCCCAGGCAGTCGCCGCACGCGTCGACGCAGAGCAACAGCTAGAGCAAGCAAAGGCCGCTGAAAAGCAAGCGTTCACCGCTGCTTTGAAGAAGGGCTGGACGCAAGCCGAACTGAACAAGATCGGTTCGCCATCGCGTCGCCGTCCAAGCAAAAAGGATGCAAAAGCTTCCGGCTCCAACGAGAGCTAAACGAAGATAGACCTCGGGTCGCTACTCACCTCACGGTGAGTAACGACCCGTCATTTTCTGCCCTTGGTTGCGTGGTGTAGCCTCCTGCCCACCTGTGCACAGCAAAAGCCCTCCCACTCCGCTGCTTTTCCTGCACACACGTGGACAGCAGGAACCAGCCGACCGCCCGCACACAAGCCAAAAGTTGCAGTACCTGAGTTAGCTTGCGTCATGCGATCTTGGCATGTGCACGGCCTCTGCCAACTGGGCTAATCGAACTCTCGCTGACTTGTTTTGGCTATGCGCTTGCCCCGCCCCTCGATGCCCGATTCTTACACGAACAGACCCCCTATCAAGGGCGCTTCGCGTCGCTGCGCGATAGGCTACGCCTACCCTTGACAGGGGGTCTGTTCGTGAATCTTGGCATTTATCGGGGGAACGGGGAAGGTGTGCAGTTAGTCGCCTATTCCAGTTCCCTTGTCCGCACCTGGGCGATGAACTTTCGGTGCCCTCGATTGTGTTTCTCTGGCTTTGGGGAAAGCTTGCCGCGCCGACGCGACGCTGCGCGGAATGAGCTTGCCGTCATTCTTCACCTGGTCAATCTCCGGCGTGCTCGATCCTCGTCGGTACTGGGTGAAACTCACAACACCCTTGCCGTTTTCGGCCAGCCACTTTGCCGATTCCTCGGTAGCAGACTTTCCATCTGCTGTGACCAGATTATTCGCAAAATCTGATGGCACAGGACGGCCGCCAAGCTGGCTCTCTCCGCGCTCAAAAGCTTCGCGTCCTGCCTGCCAACGGCCATAGATTCCCGCCTTGGATTCTTCGAACGTTGCCTGCACGCTCACCACATCATAGGTGTATCCGCGCTTGTCCAAAGTAGCAGCGACTTCCTGCGCAGAACCTTGCGATTTGAGCACCGTATCAATGACGTAGTTCGTTCCATCCTTGCGCAAGTCCTTTTGCAACTTGGCGCTGAGCATAGATGACTCTTCGTGCACTAACGCAGCAAACTCCATTGGTGCGAACTTGTGCCCCTGGGCTTCAAGTTCTTTCACCAATGGAGTTTTCAGACGATCCAGGTTCCCGCTCTCTAGCTCGTGCTGGATGATCTTCTCTTTGAAAATATCCGGGTCGCACTGAACGTAACCAGGAACATCATTCAAGCGTTCCCGCTGCACAGTTCCTTTGCCAGCTCCGGGCGGTCCAGCCATCACAATGGCTTTTCCCTCGTACTTGATTTCTCCGCGCTTAGCCGAGTCATCAACCACCTCTTGCATCCACTTCTTATGCAAAAGTTCCCGCTCCGACGTAGCACGCGGACGCGATCCACTTTGAATAAAATACTGCTCTTGTCTGATCGTCGAGTATGCCCCACGCGGGTTCATATCAGGATCAGCCAACACCTGGCGCAGCGCCGCATAATGTCGTTCTATTGATTCGTCGTCAGCCAACGATTCACCCTTCGGTTGCTCACCGCCTAATCGGCCGTCTTCATCAAAACTTCATCATAAGTAGCAGCGTCAATCAGCTCATGCCGCAGCGCGTCGCCCACTTCTTCCCAAGTACCATCCAGGCTCTCTTCGTACTCGCCGTACTCGTTCGCCCAAGGGGTCGGCTTGTACGGCCACTCAACTAGCAGACGCACCAGTTCCTCACGGTCAATAAACCCGGCCGCGTACCGCTGGCACACCTCATAAGGGCTTGCGGCATTGAACTCACCAACAACCTCCGGAACAGCCTGGGCGCGCTGCAATGCCTTCGCCACGGCCGGCTGAGACATACCCAGCAGCGCCGCCATCTCGCGCTGAGTCATACCACCCGCAGCAGCCTTCAAAGTGCGCTTATAGTCCAGCGCATCAACCTCTACACGTTGCCGAGCCTTCAGCAGTTGCGCGCGCATTTCATCATGCTGCGGACGTTCCATTAGCTGGCTCATAACAACCTCCTAAACCTCGAAACTAACATTTCCTCACTTCAAATATAACATTGGTTATCATTGCTAATCAATGATTTTCGGGCGAAATTGCACGGTAGATGCTCGCTGCGCTGACACCAAGGATCTTGCCGATCTGCGCGTAACTCTTCCCTTCCTCGCGCAGCTGCCGCGCCGTGGCGGTGCGATCTGCATCCATGACGCGCGGCCGCCCTCCGACCCTGCCCTGGGCGCGCGCGTGCGCTAATCCCCTGCGGGTGTTCTCCCTGATCATGGAAACGCGCAGTTGCGCCATTACCGCCATAATGCCCACGATGGCTTCGCCCATTGGCGTAGATATGTCCACGTCTAAGAATGGCTCGGTAAGGCTTTTGATCCGCACGCCGCGCTCCCCCAGCTCACGAATGATCTCTATAGCCATTCGCTCTTCGCCGGCCACGCGATCCAGGGCACGGATGATCAACGTATCCCCTGGCTTCAATTGCGCCTTGCACGCGACCCATTGCGGCCGTGCAGCTTCCCTGCTCGACTCCCCTCGGTCAGTAAATATCTGCTCGGCCCCGGCCGCGCGCAGCTCGGCCGCTTGCGACTCCGGGTTCTGCTCGCGCGTGCTCACTCGCGCATATCCAATGACTGTCATGCCAAAAACGCTACACAACCTGGTTGTGCAACGTTTCGGTTTTGTAAGACGTTTCTGAAAGAAAAAACCCCGGCGTGTCGCCGGGGTTTACTTGTCGTTGCAGAAACGACCGTTTTAGATCACTTCGCTGGCGACCTAAAACACCTGCTTTTTCATAACACTGCTTGGCGCAATGAGCTCAAACACGAGGCATAAAATTAATCCAGCGACAGCAAGAGTGACAGTCAATGCATTGTTAGGTAGTGCATTCGCGAAAATAAATACGAACCCAACGGATAACGCGAGGCCGGCGACCCTCCAAAGGATTTTCATTACCTGACCATTTTGTGCTGTGGCCCGTATGAGGCCCATGAAAAATACGCTTGGGAAAAAATAGATTACAGCCAGGGCATCTGCGGGCCTTCCTAATAAGATCAACGGCAATGGAAGCGTCATAGCAACTATCGCAACTACAAATAAAATCATTAGCGACAAGTTGCGCTTAGTTCCATCACTTTTTGCAGAATCTTCAGGTACTGCAGAAAAAGTATTCATGCTTTCCAGTATCCCTGATTCTTTCTCCCGTACTGGCAATGGTGAACGCACGTATATTGTTCATCATTCAATGCTGGACAAAGTAGAGTTTGATCTATGGTTGAACTCGCTGACTTGGTAGAACAGTACGGTGCATTAGCGAAAGACTTGCTCAATGGCCCTGGTGAGCCGGAAGCGGCTTTGTCGCAGCCAGTGACAGAGCTGATAACCGGAATATCAAGTGACCTTCTCAGCCTTAAAACGGTGATGCATAAAGAAGTACGTGAAGATTCCGGCACGGTTCGGCCTGACTATGGGGCACGAGTTAACGGGCTCATGACAGGGCATATAGAGCTGAAAAAGCCTGGCACTTCTCTTGATCCCACGACCTACGCCAAAACGGCTCTGTTGCAAAAATCGTGAAGCTTGAGCATGCTTGGCGGAGATTGGACGGACGGAACGATGACGGATTTCAAGTGGCGCCATTTCCAGGGTGATGTGATCCTGTGGGCGGTGCGCTGGTATTGTCGCTATCCGATCAGCTATCGCGACCTTGAGGAAATGCTGGCGGAACGCGGCATTTCGGTCGACCATACGACGATCTATCGCTGGGTCCAGTGCTACGCCCCGGAGATGGAGAAGCGGCTGCGCTGGTTCTGGCGGCGTGGCTTTGATCCGAGCTGGCGCCTGGATGAAACCTACGTCAAGGTGCGGGGCAAGTGGACCTACCTGTACCGGGCAGTCGACAAGCGGGGCGACACGATCGATTTCTACCTGTCGCCGACCCGCAGCGCCAAGGCAGCGAAGCGGTTCCTGGGCAAGGCCCTGCGAGGCCTGAAGCACTGGGAAAAGCCTGCCACGCTCAATACCGACAAAGCGCCGAGCTATGGTGCAGCGATCACCGAATTGAAGCGCGAAGGAAAGCTGGACCGGGAGACGGCCCACCGGCAGGTGAAGTATCTCAATAACGTGATCGAGGCCGATCACGGAAAGCTCAAGATACTGATCAAGCCGGTGCGCGGTTTCAAATCGATCCCCACGGCCTATGCCACGATCAAGGGATTCGAAGTCATGCGAGCCCTGCGCAAAGGACAGGCTCGCCCCTGGTGCCTGCAGCCCGGCATCAGGGGCGAGGTGCGCCTTGTGGAGAGAGCTTTTGGCATTGGGCCCTCGGCGCTGACGGAGGCCATGGGCATGCTCAACCACCATTTCGCAGCAGCCGCCTGATCGGCGCAGAGCGACAGCCTACCTCTGACTGCCGCCAATCTTTGCAACAGAGCCCACCATGCCCGTGCACGCGACAGCTGCTCGCGCAGGCTGGGTGCCAAGCTCTCGGGTAACATCAAGGCCCGATCCTTGGAGCCCTTGCCCTCCCGCACGATGATCGTGCCGTGATCGAAATCCAGATCCTTGACCCGCAGTTGCAAACCCTCACTGATCCGCATGCCCGTTCCATACAGAAGCTGGGCGAACAAACGATGCTCGCCTTCCAGAAAACCGAGGATGCGAACCACTTCATCCGGGGTCAGCACCACCGGCAAGCGCCGCGACGGCCGAGGTCTTCCGATCTCCTGAAGCCAGGGCAGATCCGTGCACAGCACCTTGCCGTAGAAGAACAGCAAGGCCGCCAATGCCTGACGATGCGTGGAGACCGAAACCTTGCGCTCGTTCGCCAGCCAGGACAGAAATGCCTCGACTTCGCTGCTGCCCAAGGTTGCCGGGTGACGCACACCGTGGAAACGGATGAAGGCACGAACCCAGTGGACATAAGCCTGTTCGGTTCGTAAACTGTAATGCAAGTAGCGTATGCGCTCACGCAACTGGTCCAGAACCTTGACCGAACGCAGCGGTGGTAACGGCGCAGTGGCGGTTTTCATGGCTTGTTATGACTGTTTTTTTGTACAGTCTATGCCTCGGGCATCCAAGCAGCAAGCGCGTTACGCCGTGGGTCGATGTTTGATGTTATGGAGCAGCAACGATGTTACGCAGCAGGGCAGTCGCCCTAAAACAAAGTTAGACATCATGAGGGAAGCGGTGACCATCGAAATTTCGAACCAACTATCAGAGGTGCTAAGCGTCATTGAGCGCCATCTGGAATCAACGTTGCTGGCCGTGCATTTGTACGGCTCCGCAGTGGATGGCGGCCTGAAGCCATACAGCGATATTGATTTGTTGGTTACTGTGGCCGTAAAGCTTGATGAAACGACGCGGCGAGCATTGCTCAATGATCTTATGGAGGCTTCGGCTTTCCCTGGCGAGAGCGAGACGCTCCGCGCTATAGAAGTCACCCTTGTCGTGCATGACGACATCATCCCGTGGCGTTATCCGGCTAAGCGCGAGCTGCAATTTGGAGAATGGCAGCGCAATGACATTCTTGCGGGTATCTTCGAGCCAGCCATGATCGACATTGATCTAGCTATCCTGCTTACAAAAGCAAGAGAACATAGCGTTGCCTTGGTAGGTCCGGCAGCGGAGGAATTCTTTGACCCGGTTCCTGAACAGGATCTATTCGAGGCGCTGAGGGAAACCTTGAAGCTATGGAACTCGCAGCCCGACTGGGCCGGCGATGAGCGAAATGTAGTGCTTACGTTGTCCCGCATTTGGTACAGCGCAATAACCGGCAAAATCGCGCCGAAGGATGTCGCTGCCGACTGGGCAATAAAACGCCTACCTGCCCAGTATCAGCCCGTCTTACTTGAAGCTAAGCAAGCTTATCTGGGACAAAAAGAAGATCACTTGGCCTCACGCGCAGATCACTTGGAAGAATTTATTCGCTTTGTGAAAGGCGAGATCATCAAGTCAGTTGGTAAATGATGTCTAACAATTCGTTCAAGCCGACCGCGCTACGCGCGGCGGCTTAACTCCGGCGTTAACCTCTGAGGAAGAATTGTGAAACTATCACTAATGGTAGCTATATCGAAGAATGGAGTTATCGGGAATGGCCCTGATATTCCATGGAGTGCCAAAGGTGAACAGCTCCTGTTTAAAGCTATTACCTATAACCAATGGCTGTTGGTTGGACGCAAGACTTTTGAATCAATGGGAGCATTACCCAACCGAAAGTATGCGGTCGTAACACGTTCAAGTTTTACATCTGACAATGAGAACGTATTGATCTTTCCATCAATTAAAGATGCTTTAACCAACCTAAAGAAAATAACGGATCATGTCATTGTTTCAGGTGGTGGGGAGATATACAAAAGCCTGATCGATCAAGCAGATACACTACATATATCTACAATAGACATCGAGCCGGAAGGTGATGTTTACTTTCCTGAAATCCCCAGCAATTTTAGGCCAGTTTTTACCCAAGACTTCGCCTCTAACATAAATTATAGTTACCAAATCTGGCAAAAGGGTTAACAAGTGGCAGCAACGGATTCGCAAACCTGTCACGCCTTTTGTACCAAAAGCCGCGCCAGGTTTGCGATCCGCTGTGCCAGGCGTTAGATGCACTAAGCACATAATTGCTCACAGCCAAACTATCAGGTCAAGTCTGCTTTTATTATTTTTAAGCGTGCATAATAAGCCCTACACAAATTGGGAGATATATCATGAAAGGCTGGCTTTTTCTTGTTATCGCAATAGTTGGCGAAGTAATCGCAACATCCGCATTAAAATCTAGCGAGGGCTTTACTAAGCTTGCCCCTTCCGCCGTTGTCATAATCGGTTATGGCATCGCATTTTATTTTCTTTCTCTGGTTCTGAAATCCATCCCTGTCGGTGTTGCTTATGCAGTCTGGTCGGGACTCGGCGTCGTCATAATTACAGCCATTGCCTGGTTGCTTCATGGGCAAAAGCTTGATGCGTGGGGCTTTGTAGGTATGGGGCTCATAATTGCTGCCTTTTTGCTCGCCCGATCCCCATCGTGGAAGTCGCTGCGGAGGCCGACGCCATGGTGACGGTGTTCGGCATTCTGAATCTCACCGAGGACTCCTTCTTCGATGAGAGCCGGCGGCTAGACCCCGCCGGCGCTGTCACCGCGGCGATCGAAATGCTGCGAGTCGGATCAGACGTCGTGGATGTCGGACCGGCCGCCAGCCATCCGGACGCGAGGCCTGTATCGCCGGCCGATGAGATCAGACGTATTGCGCCGCTCTTAGACGCCCTGTCCGATCAGATGCACCGTGTTTCAATCGACAGCTTCCAACCGGAAACCCAGCGCTATGCGCTCAAGCGCGGCGTGGGCTACCTGAACGATATCCAAGGATTTCCTGACCCTGCGCTCTATCCCGATATTGCTGAGGCGGACTGCAGGCTGGTGGTTATGCACTCAGCGCAGCGGGATGGCATCGCCACCCGCACCGGTCACCTTCGACCCGAAGACGCGCTCGACGAGATTGTGCGGTTCTTCGAGGCGCGGGTTTCCGCCTTGCGACGGAGCGGGGTCGCTGCCGACCGGCTCATCCTCGATCCGGGGATGGGATTTTTCTTGAGCCCCGCACCGGAAACATCGCTGCACGTGCTGTCGAACCTTCAAAAGCTGAAGTCGGCGTTGGGGCTTCCGCTATTGGTCTCGGTGTCGCGGAAATCCTTCTTGGGCGCCACCGTTGGCCTTCCTGTAAAGGATCTGGGTCCAGCGAGCCTTGCGGCGGAACTTCACGCGATCGGCAATGGCGCTGACTACGTCCGCACCCACGCGCCTGGAGATCTGCGAAGCGCAATCACCTTCTCGGAAACCCTCGCGAAATTTCGCAGTCGCGACGCCAGAGACCGAGGGTTAGATCATGCCTAGCATTCACCTTCCGGCCGCCCGCTAGCGGACCCTGGTCAGGTTCCGCGAAGGTGGGCGCAGACATGCTGGGCTCGTCAGGATCAAACTGCACTATGAGGCGGCGGTTCATACCGCGCCAGGGGAGCGAATGGACAGCGAGGAGCCTCCGAACGTTCGGGTCGCCTGCTCGGGTGATATCGACGAGGTTGTGCGGCTGATGCACGACGCTGCGGCGTGGATGTCCGCCAAGGGAACGCCCGCCTGGGACGTCGCGCGGATCGACCGGACATTCGCGGAGACCTTCGTCCTGAGATCCGAGCTCCTAGTCGCGAGTTGCAGCGACGGCATCGTCGGCTGTTGCACCTTGTCGGCCGAGGATCCCGAGTTCTGGCCCGACGCCCTCAAGGGGGAGGCCGCATATCTGCACAAGCTCGCGGTGCGACGGACACATGCGGGCCGGGGTGTCAGCTCCGCGCTGATCGAGGCTTGCCGCCATGCCGCGCGAACGCAGGGGTGCGCCAAGCTGCGGCTCGACTGCCACCCGAACCTGCGTGGCCTATACGAGCGGCTCGGATTCACCCACGTCGACACTTTCAATCCCGGCTGGGATCCAACCTTCATCGCAGAACGCCTAGAACTCGAAATCTAACGTCCGTTCGGGCATCGAGGTCCATGTCGGGGTGGGACGGGCCCGTGGCTTCAAGATCACTTGCAGTCCGACCGCGATGTCTTGGTTGCGCGAGAGGTTGTCGATATGGCTCTGTTGCAAAAATCGTGAAGCTTGAGCATGCTTGGCGGAGATTGGACGGACGGAACGATGACGGATTTCAAGTGGCGCCATTTCCAGGGTGATGTGAGGCTCTGTTGCAAAAATCGTGAAGCTTGAGCATGCTTGGCGGAGATTGGACGGACGGAACGATGACGGATTTCAAGTGGCGCCATTTCCAGGGTGATGTGATCCTGTGGGCGGTGCGCTGGTATTGTCGCTATCCGATCAGCTATCGCGACCTTGAGGAAATGCTGGCGGAACGCGGCATTTCGGTCGACCATACGACGATCTATCGCTGGGTCCAGTGCTACGCCCCGGAGATGGAGAAGCGGCTGCGCTGGTTCTGGCGGCGTGGCTTTGATCCGAGCTGGCGCCTGGATGAAACCTACGTCAAGGTGCGGGGCAAGTGGACCTACCTGTACCGGGCAGTCGACAAGCGGGGCGACACGATCGATTTCTACCTGTCGCCGACCCGCAGCGCCAAGGCAGCGAAGCGGTTCCTGGGCAAGGCCCTGCGAGGCCTGAAGCACTGGGAAAAGCCTGCCACGCTCAATACCGACAAAGCGCCGAGCTATGGTGCAGCGATCACCGAATTGAAGCGCGAAGGAAAGCTGGACCGGGAGACGGCCCACCGGCAGGTGAAGTATCTCAATAACGTGATCGAGGCCGATCACGGAAAGCTCAAGATACTGATCAAGCCGGTGCGCGGTTTCAAATCGATCCCCACGGCCTATGCCACGATCAAGGGATTCGAAGTCATGCGAGCCCTGCGCAAAGGACAGGCTCGCCCCTGGTGCCTGCAGCCCGGCATCAGGGGCGAGGTGCGCCTTGTGGAGAGAGCTTTTGGCATTGGGCCCTCGGCGCTGACGGAGGCCATGGGCATGCTCAACCACCATTTCGCAGCAGCCGCCTGATCGGCGCAGAGCGACAGCCTACCTCTGACTGCCGCCAATCTTTGCAACAGAGCCCGCAGACACGCCGTTGACCAGCACGTATACCCTTGGCGTCTCATCGGATGCATCATTGACTCATTGGATGCAACCGCGGAACGAGGTGTCGGATGCACGTCGACGGTGTGGGTCGGGTCTCGGTGGTGCCCTCGCTGCCGGTCCTTCGGCCCGAGGAGCAGGTGCTCCAGCTCATGCTGGACGGCTGGCGCAACCAGCAGCTCTCCAGGAACCTGCAGTTCGCGACGATCGAGCAGCGGCTGCGCTGTGTGCGCCGGTTCGTTGAGCACATGAACGAGGATCCGTGGAACTGGACGCCGGCGATGGTCGAGGAGTTCTCGGCCGACCTGCGCACCGTCCGACACGTCTCTCGCTCCACGCTGCGCAGCTACCACTCTGCGCTTCGGGCGTTCACGAGCTACGTCAGCAACCCCGACTACGGATGGGACCGGGTCTGCGAGCAGTACTTCGGCACCCACCCGGCGCAGGTCTTCTTCGACTGGAACTCCGCACCGCACGTCCAGGAGTACGACGGCGGACCCACGAAGCGTCCCTACACGCGGTCCGAGCTCGATCGACTCTTCGTCTACGCCGACGATGAGGTCGAACGCATGGGGCGGTCGGGACGCAAGGGCTGGCAGGCGGCCTATCGCGATGCGGTCATGATGAAGATCGCCTACGCCTACGGCCTCCGCTTCAACGAGTTGCGACACCTGCAGCTCGTCGACTTCGCCCGCAACCCGCATGCGCGCGAGTTCGGCCGGTTCGGCGTCTGCAAGGTCCGCTACGGCAAGTCAAAGCGCTCCTCGCCCTACAAACCCCGCAGCGTGCTCACCGTCTGGCGATGGACGCCTCCGATCCTCGAGGACTGGCTCGCCAACGGTCGCGGTGAGCCCGACACACTCGACCTGTTCCCCAGCGAACGCGGCGGCCTGGTCGGAGAACCGGCGCTGCTGCGCCGGCTACGCCGCTACTGCGACGAGCTCGGACTTTCGGACGGGCTCGATCTGCACTCGTTCCGACGCTCCTACGCTACGCATCTGTTGGAGGCTGGCTGGGACCCACGGTTCGTCCAGGACCAGATGGGGCACGAGTACGCCTCGACGACCGGCATCTACCAGTTCGTCGGCGACGAGTTCCGGCGCAGCACGCTCCGCAGCGCTCTCGACAGGACCGTCAACGAGGCCCTGGCCCGCACCACGAAGGATGGAACACCATGAAACGCAAGGTCGACTACCAGTGGCGCCTGGCCGAGCTGATGGCGGCCAGAGGTCTGCACAACACGACCGATCTCATCCCGCTGCTCGGCGAACGGGACATCACGCTCTCCCGACCGCAGGTCTACCGCCTCGTCAATCAGCGGCCGGAGCGCGTCTCGCTCCAAGTTATCGCCGCACTCTGCGACATCTTCGAGTGCACACCAGCCGATCTGGTCACGACAACCGCCGCGGACGTCCGGCGCCGGAAGACCGCGACCGAGCCCGGCTCCAACGTCGTCAGCCTCGACCGATCAGTTCGACCCCGGCGCGCGAACATTCTCGACGAGTAGGGATGGCTGCCGTGGCGAGTCGAGGACCAGCAGGCCTGTCCCCCCGCTCCACCATCCAGGGTCGTCCACGCATCACCTCGACGACCGGGAACCCGTGCGCACGCTGCGGCCGCAAGATCCCGCGGGTCGCCGTCACATGGCCGGAGGGCCGGCTCTGCAACATCTGCTACTACAACGCCGTCCACACCCGAGGCGTCTGCCCGGAGTGCCTCCAAGACCGCCTGCTACCAGGACCCGCAAGCGCCGGCGGCGGTCCGATCTGCGCGACCTGCGCGGAGATCCCCCACGACTTCCATTGCGACAGCTGCGACACCGAAGCCGGGCATCACCGAGGGCGGCTCTGCGCCCGATGTGCGCTTCGCGCCGACCTCCACCAGGTCCTCGGCGGCGAGCCGGAACACCCCGCTCTGCGCGGTCTGGTCGACGCGCTATGCGCATCCGAGCGACCCGAGTCGATCCTCGTCTGGAAGCGATCCCCCAAGGTCCAGACGCTCCTGCGTGGCCTTGGCGACGGCACGATCCCGATCTCCCACGAAGGCCTCGACGCCGTTCCCGGCAAGCCGACCGAACACATCCGAGCACTCCTGCAACATCACGGCCTACTCCCCTACCGCGATGCCTACCTGCACCGATTCGAGGAGTGGATCGCCGTCAAGTTAGAAGGGCTCCCCGCCGAGGTCCGTCAGCCCGTCCAGCACTTCGCGACCTGGCACCACCTACGCAACATCCGCGCCAAATCCGAAGCAGGCGCCAACACGCACGGCCCGGTGCACTCAGCGAAGCAAGAGATCACCGAGACAGTCAAGTTCCTGACCTGGCTGCACCAGACACACCACCGCACCGCCGCGACCTGCACCCAGCAAGACGCCGACGAGTGGCTGGCAGGCGGACCGACCACTCGCACCATGATCAGGAACTTCTTCCAGCTCGCCAAGAAGTCCCGCTTGAACACCGGTGTCACGGTCGCGCATCGCACTCCCCGATCGAGCCCGTCCCTGAGCCAGGAGCAGAGACTTGCCTGGATCCGCGAATTGCTCACCGGGACCAGCGAGTCACTCCCCTACCGCGTCGCCGGCATGCTCCTGCTCCTCTACGCGCAACCACTGGTCAAAGTCGTCACTCTGACGACCGAGGCCATCGCCGAGAGCCCTCACGGCATGAGAATCCAGCTCGGCCGCCATCCAGTGGACGTGCCTGAGCCGTTCGCCAACATGATCCGCCAGCACCGCGATGCTCGGCCCAACCTCCGGACAGCGGCAGGGACGGACAGCCCCTGGATGTTCCCAAGCATCCTCGCCGGACGACACCTCCACCCCAACACCGTGATGGACAGACTGCGAGCCCTCGGCGTGAACCTCCTCGGCGCCCGCAACAGCGCCCTCGGCGAGCTCGTCCTCCAATGCCCACCGTCGCTAGGGCGTGTCTCTTATATCCGTAGCCAGACCAGAATCGCTGCCAACACCACTCCCGCACGATACGTGACCGCAAGCTTGTCATAACGAGTCGCAAGCCCCCGCCACTGCTTCATCAATCCAAACGCCCGCTCGACCACGTTGCGATCTTTATACTTCTCAGCATCGAACCCCGGCGGGCGCCCACCCGCGCGACCCCTACGCTTCCTGGCAGCGATCTCGTTAGATTTCTCCGGAATCACAGCAGTGATGCCCCGCTTACGCAGGTACGTGCGGTTCACTCGTGACGTGTAACCACGATCAGCAAGCAGCGACTCGGGGCGCGTCCGCGCGTTCCCCGACCCGGTTCTTGGCACTCGAATATCGCCGATTACTTCCTGGAGCATCGCGCCGTCGTGACGTTGCCCACCCGTGACCACAATCGATAATGGGCGGCCATGCCCATCGACCGCGAAATGCACCTTCGTGCTCAACCCTCCGCGCGATCTCCCTATCCCATGACCTTCCGGTTCAACCTCGCATAACGGCAGATTCTTGTAATTCGATAGAGCCCCCTGTGTCCTGGTCCGGACGCGGAAGGTTCGTGCCGTGCTGGTGAGCACGGCTGATCGTCGCGTCAATCGACACGTTCCAGTCAATATCACCTACGGCATCGGCCTCGGCGAGGATGTGCGCGAATACGCGGTCCCAGGTGCCGTCGGTTGCGTAGCGGCGATGCCGCTTCCAGACGGTCTGCCAAGGGCCATACCGGTCAGGGAGATCACGCCACGGGATTCCGGTCCGGTAACGGTAGATGATGCCTTCTACGACGCGGCGGTTGTCACTGAAGGGACGGCCTTTACGGCCTTCGTTCGATGGCAGGAGTGGTTCGACTCGTTCCCATTGCGCATTCGTGAACTGCGTAAATCTAGACCTTTGTGCCACGACTCAATCATGGCGCGTGCACACAACTAGATTTAGGAGACACGCCCTAGCTGAGCGAGAGGTCAACCCCAGACGCAGTTTGCCCGGCTGAGTCACCCCTCAGCCACATCCAATGGATGCTTCTCCTCCGTGTGACGCATGCGCCCGGCCAGCAATGCGATCAACGCGAGAGCTGGCGGAATGACTCCCGCAATCACAAAGATGATGGGGATGGGAACCAGTAGTGAGAGCGGCCCCGCGATGGCGATTGAGACCGGCATGAACGCGATCGAAACGAAGAAGTCGAGGCTGGCGACTCGGCCGATCATGTCGAGCGGCACCAACCGTTGCAGCAATGTTCCCCACACGACAACGCCAGCCCCGGTGAGTGCACCGACGACAAAGAGCGCGGAGAGCATGAGGATCAAATTGTCGGCAACGCCAATGACCACAAGAGGTAGTGTTCCTCCACCCCAGCACAGGATCATAAACGTCAAGTACCGACGTGGAAGCTTCAACGACGACACGATCAGCGAACCGACAGCCCCACCTATCCCATATGCGGCCAGAAGAAACCCGAAAGTAGCTTCAGCATCCTCGAATCGGTCGCGGGTGAGGAACGGGAGGAGAACTTCGATCGGGCCTTGGACAATGAGCGCAAGCGACGACCCGAAGATCAGCGTCCAAAGCAACCAGCGTGTACGAGCCACGTAGGCAACCCCCGCACGAAGGTCACCCCAGACGCTCGGGCGATCCTCGGGAGAAGTGGGCTCAGTGTGTTCGTCACGGCGGCTAAGAAACAAGGTGATGACGAAAGCAATCGCGTACGAAGCCGCGACGATGACCGCTCCGATAGCGGGGAAGAACATACCGACGATGACTCCACCGAGGGCCGGGCCCAGCCCTTGCCCCATCGATGGACGGAGCGCCCCTTCGAGCCCATTCGCGGCCAGGAGCTGCTCCGGCGGAAGGACCACAGGTAGGTAAGCACTGTACGCAGGGTAGAAAAAGGCGCTCCCGGCACCCATCGCGAACGAGGCTGCGGCGACGTGCCAAAGTTCGATATTACCGGTGAGCGACAGGACCGCCACGGCGGTCATGATCGCGGCCGTTGAGCCCTGCACTGTGATGAGAATCCGCCGTTTGGAGAACCGGTCGGCGACAACCCCACCGAGAACGGAGAAGGAGAACAGGCCAAGACTCATTCCGGTTGCGACCGCCGACAAGGCAAGTGGGCTGTCATCGAGTGCGAGTACTTGGAAGACCATGACGATCGTCCACATACCGGTCCCGAATACCTCGATGCCGACGGCGGCAAACAGGAGACGGTAATCACCTGATGCCAATGGGCGGAGTGCGCGGAGCTTGATGGTGTTGCTCATACCAGCGCCTCGCCTTCAGCCATCGCCATCAGATGGTCATGAGGCCATTGGGCGACATCGCGCAGGAGTTGCCGGTCGTGGGTCGACAGTACGACGGCCGCTTGGGTAGCCCCGAGTGCCTCGGTGAGTTCGTCAACGAGCGCGATGGAGAGGTGGTTGGTGGGTTCGTCTAGCAGTAGCACGTGCGGGCGTGCCGCGAGTACGAGCGCCAGATCGAGGCGTCGTTGTTGACCCATCGACAGTTCACCCACTCGTTTGCCTGCCTCGCGCGATCGCAGCAGTCCAAGTTGACCGAGACCGACCGTCTCAGATGACTGCAGCGTTCCTTGACCGACGAGTTCGTCGAGGTGACGGGCGTATATCTCGTTCGCCCGGCGATCCGGCGGCAGCATCGTCTCCTGACGAAGAAAACCCAAACGCGTGCCACGGGATGTCCGCACTGTTCCCGTGTCTGGCAGTAGTTCGCCCGCCGCGATACTCAGGAGCGTCGACTTTCCGGCCCCGTTCGAGCCGGTGATCACGAGCCTGCCGCGGTGCGAGAGTTCGAACGACACCGGCTGCGCTAACCTCCCGGCAAAGCTCACGTTGTCGACGTTTAGCAGCACCGCCCCTTTTCGTGTGGGCAGGTCGGGGAACTGGAACAGTTGCGGTGGTTCTGGCACCGTCACCGCGTGTGCTTCGAGCGCTTCCTGGCGTCGGTGCACGCTCTGCACCAGCCCGCCCGCGCGCGTCGCGCGGCCGTGCTTCGGTGACCCCTTCTCCGGTCGCCACCCCGACACCAGCCGATTCTGCGCAGCGCTGAGACTCTCCTGCAGCCGCGATTGCTCCTGCTGCTGACGCTCGTACTCCTGCTCCCAGCGTTCCCGCTCGGCCAGGCGCCCTTCTCGGTATCCCGCATACCCGTTGCCGTAGATGCGGGGGCGATCATCAGGTGTCGGATCGAGGTCAACAACCGTCTCCGCAATGTCAGAGAGCAGCGCGCGATCGTGGCTGACGATCACGACACCACCGTTGCGCGCGCGGAGTTGCGTGGTCAAGAAATCAAGTCCGCTGCGGTCGAGGTGATTGGTGGGCTCGTCCAGCAGTAAGAAATCATCTTCAGCCCCCAGCAGGCAGGCCAACCGCACTCGGTATCGCTGCCCCACAGACAGATCAGAGAGCAACCGCGTCGTGTCGGTTTCGGCGTCGAGTGCTTCGAGCGCGATCTGTACGCGGCGCTCGGCATCCCACGCGTCGAGCGCTTCAGCACCTTCCAATGCCGCGGCATACTGCTCTGCGGCCTCGTCACTCCCATCCGCAAGAGCAGCAGCAGCGGCGTCGAGCGCGGCCAGCGCTGCGAGCGGTTCAGCGATTGCCTCCGCGACGGCCTGCCCAACGGTGCGGTTGTCAGTGGAGTTCATCTCTTGTTCAGCGAGCCCGAGTGTGCCGATGCGCTGGATCGTTCCACTATCAGGTACCAGCGTGCCCGCGAGCGCGTGCAGAAGTGTGGTCTTTCCGCGCCCGTTCTCTCCGACGATCGCCACACGAGACGCGGGAGTGACGACGAGATCGACATGGTTGAGCACCGGGGTTACGCCTCGCATTACGGAGACGTCAGAAGCGGTGAGTTGCGCGCGATGGCGCGCCGGATGACGGTTAGTAGGGGTAAGCATTCAAATCCTTCAGCAAGGCGCACCACGACAAGCCGAACAGCAAGCGGGTACGCGAATGACGGCGACCCTCCATGGGGCCAGAACAAGCGGCCGCCGCAAGCTCGGAGTTACTCAACGAGCACGGTAGGCCTACTCAACCATCACAGGAAGTACAAATGCATACCGTCAATTCTACCCCACACTCACACGGCACCAACGAATCGGGTGCCGACAGCGGCTCCGGAGGCTTGATCGGTCTGATTCGGCCGCACTATCGGCGCCGCTGTCGCGGTCGGTCGGAATCAGTTCAGTGCCAGCTCGGACACTTTCTCGCCGTCACGCCGTTCATCGAGTTCCTTTGCACGCACGCGACACAAGATGATCAGGCTAATGGGTCCAAAAGCGATGAATTTCATCGCGTTCCACAGGCTGAGGAGGACGAGGAGATTCAGCCATGCTGGTCCGCCGCCAGCGGCCAAAGATGAGCACCAAAGCGCAAGGCCAAGGTATGGCAGGGTGAGGAGCATGGCAGGAACTCCCCACTTCAGCCCACGCCGACTCCGGACCCACCGGAGCACGATGTTGCTCGGTGCGTAGCGCTGCAGGAGCGAATAGATGAAGCTCGTAATCGCCAAGACTGGACGAATCATGATGGGCCTCTCGTCACACGTCGTTCTCCGTCGAGGAAGCAGTGTGTGATCGAACACCCAGAAGGGCCGCACCGGAGGGCCCGCAGAGTTGAGAACCTGCTTCAACCTCCAGGGTACGCCGGCATTCCGATCGATGAAAGGGCAGCTCGCGCGTACCTCCTGAGCGATGCACAGCGAAGGAGGCTTTCCATGCCAACGCTCACTGCCCTCGCTAAGGACGAAAGAACAGCTCGCCAGCTATTGGCCGTGACCGGTTCACCGGGTGACATCTCAACCGGTGCGCTTCTCTCCCGAGTTGGCGCGGTTGAGGCAATCGCTCTGATCGAGCGCGACATCGCCGTCCCAGGAATGGATGCGGTCGAATCGGCCGTCTGGCTACGGATATAAGAGACACGCCCTAGTCGCCGACGCACTCGGCTACAGCCACCACGTCGCCTTCCTCCACGCCGAAAAGTCCGCAGAACCGTGGGCCCGATATGCGGCCCGCCACGCGGGCGACCAGCGATAGCCGGCGACCACCACGATCTGCCCAGCCATGCTCGCGTTCAGTTACACCAGGATGGTCTGGCCGTCGGCCTGCTGGATGTCCAGCAACAGATGCCCGCGCCCGCGGCTCGTCCTCACCACGGAACCGAACCCAGGGCACGACATGCGCCCGGGCATGCCGCCGCGGTCAGCGCGCTCCGGTGGCACGAAGTGGTGGCCACCGGAGCGCACTGGGTCAGTGTCTGCTGTCCTCGATAGGTGTCAGCATGACAAGTACGGCTGCGGCGGCGCAGGAAGATGCGGGTGCGGACGCTGGCGTTCCACAGACGCTGCATGAGATTCATGATGGCCTCACTTTTCACACGGGAGCACTTCGATGTGGCTGGTCCTGTGTGGTGAGTGCCCCGAGGCTTCTTGGGGCGGTCTGCTCCGCCCGACGTCAGGCTTCGCGCGTGGTCTGTCCTGCCATTTCGCAGTCTACGCTGCTCGGTTGGAGTGCGGAAGAGCGGTGGAGTTCCGCTTGCGGATTGGAGTGGAGAAGCGTCAGAAGGAGGAGCCCAGCGCAGCCTTTTGCTCATGGGAGGTTTCGTGCCAGGTGTCGGCGATGAACTGCGCGACTGCAACAGTCGAGTTGAACACGAGGCGTGCATGTCGTGGAGTCGCGGGGCTCTCGTTGACGGAGCCATGCCCGTCGCCGATTGAGTTGCGTGCCTCCGCGACGGACTGCACGAGAGTGGAGAGGGCGCGCATCGCTTTGCGGAGGGCGTCGCTGCCGCGCTTGCTGCCGTCTACCGCGTCGGCATTGATCGCGAGTGCCGATGCGGTGCTTGCGAAAAGAGCCGGGAGCTCGTCTCGTTCGGAGAACTCGATATCCAGATCCGTGAGCACGATCTTGCACTGGCTCTCGAGGAGGTTCTTGCAGGAGGAGATCGCCGCAGCGGGATCTGAGCTGAGGTCGCGGTTGATTAGATCGAGGTGACGGCGCAGCACAGAGTTCTCGGTGAGGTCGGGCGTCTTGGCGAGCGTTAGCTCGGTTGGGGCGTAATACGCGGAAATCTGACGCCAGCCATAGATGATGCGATCTCCGAAACGGTCTGTCTCGATGAGCTCATACCCATCTCGGCGGAGGGTGTCATTGTAGGCAGCGACCATCGCGGCAGCGGCGTCTGGATCGTCGCGGACAATGGGATGGACTGTCTCGGCTAAGAAGTTGAGGAACGTCTCGTCGCTGCCGTTACGAAGCTGGAAACGGTCGTCGTTGAAGACCCAGTCATCCTCCCAGTCCCAGTTGTTCACCATGTGCTGGTAGATGTCGCCGCTGGCAGTGCGGTACCTGTGGTCTCTGCTCGGCAGCTCCTCCAAGTCGTAGAGCCGGGCGAGGAACTGCGGATGCTGCAGCCGCCCCGACCAGTCGTACTCGGAAAGCGAGAGCCAATCGAACACGTTTGAGCGCGTCTGGCGAGAGATCCGCGCGCGGTTCGTTGGCGTCATGCACTAAGAATATCGGCCGCATACATCAGGAAATCGACCGCCTCTGACTCCGTCTGGACCGCACTTCCTCCGGGGAGTGCTCGGTCTGCTGAAGGCTCACGAGCACGCCCTGGGCGCGTTCGTAGTCGACGCGCTGAGCATCGTCGCCGGGCACCGCTCCGAGTGGGCTGCTCGAGGTGACGCCCCACCGGTCGCGGTACGCAATGACCGCCCGTGCCGCAGCCTCACCCTCTGCGGGAGCGGTCTCGTCGAGTCCCGTCAACCAGGGCTCTGGCTGCTTGAGGAGCTTCTCGACCAGGGCATCGATGCGCTGCTCCATGAGCTGCTCCCGCTCGTCGAGGGCTTGCCTCATCGCGGGATCGGTGATCCCGGTCGCGCGCGGGACCAGGCCGGCGATCATCCTGGCGGTCCGCTGCGGAGCAGGCTGGTAGGCCGCCGTGATGCGCTGGAGCCTGTAACGCAGCAGCGACCCGAGATCCTGCACCTCGTCCAGTCCTCCAACCTGGATGATGCGCGGGAGAAGACTGTCGATGTCGTGCCCGTCGGCTTCGAGCCTGCGCAGCTCGGTGGTGAGGATCCCGAAGGCGTCTGTCTCGACGAGCTCGTCGATCGTCTCCGCCGTGAGGCCTCCGGCGTGCAGGAGGGCGATCCAGCGTTCCTGTCCGGCGACTTGTGCGATGGTGTCGTACTCGGCCGCGAGTTGCTCGAGTGAGCCCCAGAAGTCCTGCTCCACGGTGATCGTGTCGTGTGCGGAGAGCTCTGCGCCAGGGTGCTGCAGGATCCCGTAGAGGATGCTCCGGGCGGTGTTCTGCAGGTCCTCACGGTGCTGATGCTCCTCGAGGTGATGCTCGTCGGTGGCGACGTAGACGCGGTTGGATTCGCGGCCGCGGGTCATCGCGACGTAGAGGGATTCTCGGGTCACTTCCGGTGAGTGGACGACCGCGTGTGCGGTGTCGACGGTGGCCCCTTGGGCACGGTGCGCGGTGACGGCGTAGCCGAGGTCGACGTGCTCGGCGACGTAGCTCACGGGCAGCGTGATCGTGGTGCGCCGCTTCGATCCTGCCCGCCGCACGGTGAGGGATCCGTCGTCGTTCGCATGGGCGACGTGCCAGCGGTCGCCGTTTTTCACCCAGCTTCGCCCGAGCGAGAGGCGCCGATTGTTCTCGCGGGTGATGATGAGATCTCCGCGGGAAACTTCGTTGCCGTCATGGAGTTTGACGCCGTCCACAGCGACGTCGCCCTGGAGGATTCGGTCGGTGCGGGCGCGGGTGTTGAGCGCAGAGACCGTGTCGAGGGTTTCCGCGATCAGCACCGTGCTCTTTCCCGCTGCGAGGTCTGTGCGCCAGGCTTGGTAGGCGGCTTCGAGAATCTCGTCATATCCGCCCGGCGTGACGCGCTGGTGCGCAATGTAGGTATCGATGACGTCGGTGTCGCCGATCCGCAACTGCAGGGACGCCTGCTTCTCCCAGTCGTTTCGGAAGCGACGCACATCGACCAGTTCCGGGGCGTCGCCGCGGTCACGCACGAGCATCCCGAACGCGCCGCCCGCGTCCACCGCTGCGAGTTGCGCCCAATCGCCCACGAGCAGCACTTTCGCGCCGACCTGCTGGGCGTGACTGGTGATGGCATCGAGCGCGAACGTGCCACCCAAGGAGGCTTCGTCGATGATGACGAGCTGTCCGCGCGTGAGGTTCCATTTCCCGAGGCGATGCTCATGCAGCCACTTCGCCGTGTTCTCCGTCCCGATCTCCAGATCCCCGGCGAGGACGTCGGCGGCAGCGGCCGAGGGCGCGAGCCCGGTCACCGAGCCTGGCCCGTAGCGTCGCTCCCAGGCTCGGCGCAGGGCACGCATCGTTGTGGTCTTCCCAGTCCCTGCGGGGCCGACGAGTACGTCGAGGACGCGGCCGGAGACGCCGATCTTCGCGATCGCCTGCTCCTGGTCCACCGACAGGGTGTGCCCGTCGCGGTTCTTCGTTCTGGCAGCGTCCTCGATCCATGCCAGCGGTACGGTCGGCGCCGACCGATCATTCGACGCGCCAAGGAGTCGGTCTTCTGCCGCGAGCACCTGCTCGGAGGAGAACACCGTTCCGGCTTTGGGTCGGAACACGCTCGACCCGTCCGCGCGACGAAACAGCGAGGGGCTCTTCGCGAGCTCGGGCGGAGTGAGGCGCAGCGAGACCCGTTCTGCGGCATCGACGATCTGCTGGGTGATGACGTCCCGGTCGTTCGCGGACGCGAAGCGGAGAGCCATCGTCTGTCGCACGGCCTCCGCGTGGAGGTTCCACCGTTTCCACGTCGCTCGCCGGTCACCGACCTGCTGCACCACGACCTCGGCGACCTCCTCGAGATCCTCCAACGGGATATCGTCTGCCCGCAGCAACGGTTCGTGCTCACTACCGGCGAGCAGTGCCGACGCCCAGGTTGGCGCGTCCTCACCCAGCAACGCGGTCGCGCGTTCTCGCCACTGGGAGGTGAGATCGCTGAGAGAGTGCTGCTGCTTCGGGGGCCGAGTCTCGAGCGTGGCCTGCTGCCGGAACTGCCACACCAGCTTCGGGGACGGCTGCCTCCCGTGCTTCGAGACGTAGTCGTCGACCAGCCGGTCTTTGACCTGCTCGATATCGCGAGTACGGGAAGAGAACTCGTCCATCAGCTCCTGCGGCACGCCAACGATCTCCCACGCCGTGGAGCGCCCCGCACCGCGCTCACGGGCTTCCCACCCGACGCCGAGGATCTGAGTGAGATGGTCCGAGAGGACCGCGTTGTAATGCTCCGATAGGCCGGTGACGGCGGCGTGGATAGCGCGAGAATCGAGCGTGCGCCACTTCCCGTCATGAGCTGCTTGCACGCGGTTGGCGACGACAATGTGCGTGTGGAGTTGTGGATCCGCGGCCCGAGAATCGTAATGATCGTAGGCAGTCGCAATCACACCCCGCACGTCGACTTGCGCGACGGCGCCACGCGCCCCTTTCGCGCCGACCCTGGTCATCGCGACGTCGCGCTCGAGTAGGGCGATCATGTCTCGGATCGCTGCGTGGTGAGCTTGGGCAATGAGTGCTTGCGTGCCGCCGTCGGCAACTGCCCAGAGGGTCGAGACGGACTTCGGGACCGAGAACGTGAGATCGAACCCTGCGACCGGCGCATTCGTTGGCTTCTGTGCTTCCTCCGCCTCGATCAGCGCTTGCTGCGCGGTACGCTCACCTGCGGTAAGGGACTTCGGGAGCTGATCGAGGCGGCGCTGCGTCCGCTCGCCCGCGGTGGCAAACTTTCGGTACGGACGCCCCAGTTGCTCGCCGCTGTTCGGATCCTGCCCGTGCCCCATGAGGCGCCGTAACTGCTCCTCGCTCACCGAGGCACCGACGGCGATCTCTCCGGCGAGTCCTGGGAGGCCGGCCCCGAGCCAGATGCCGGGAGGCGTTCCTGCTTCAAGGTAGTACCTTGTCAGCGCTGACGACGCATCGCGATCCCCGTCGCCAGCGACAACTGCGTTCAGCAGGTACCGGTACCCGTCCCCAGCGGTCATGACCCTGATCGAGATCGTCACACTGGGCAGGTGCGCCGCAGATCTTGGGATCTACCCTCGGAAGGCGGAGAGCGCGATGTTTGCGTCAATGCAGGGAGATAGCGAAGAGCGCGCTTCAACGGAGATGCTCGAATGGGTCCACGACGGATTGGACTCCGTGGTCGCGGCAGACGTAGACGATTCACACGCCGTACCCGTCGGCGCCGCTCGGCTCGGGGTCGCATTCTGCGCGGCAGACGTTACAGAGCCGGTGCTCGTTGCTCCCCCAGACCGTGACCTCGATATCGTCGGGGATCTCCATTCCGTCGAACTCCATATGCGGAGGTTAGCTGTCGCGGATTGAGTCGTGTCAAGATGCGGCACCGATGCTAAACCGCCGTTACCTATGGTCATCGCGCCGGTCACGCACTCGACGCTTAGTTCTTGAGGTACTCGAGGACGGCGATGACGCGCTTGTTTCCTGTGCGCTCGTTAAGGTCGAGCATGGTGAAGATGCTGCTGATGTGCCGTTCCGCGATCGCGACGCGACATGCATACGGTCCCTGATTTGCTCGTTAGTGAGCTCCGTAGCCATGAGCAAAACGTCAGTATCGCGGAGGAGCTGCTGCGGGAGCGGGAAAGGATTGACCTTACTGACGCAGAGACCCAAAGCGCGAGCATCCCTCATCGCTTTGATGCCAGCCCTTCAACCATTGCAACTAACCCGAACTCGAAATCTAGGTCTTGATCGACAGGCTCACATCCGTTGTCGAGCGCTGTTTGTTCTTCTAGTACGAAACCGACCGTATAGCGGCTGATAGCCATGAGAGCTCGGACCGCAGAGACCTCAGCGAATCCTTCGGACACGAGAAACTCGATCTGACTTTCGGGGGCATCCGAGCCCGCTGGCATCTGGTCACTCTTTTGACGGTGAAACTCTGCGTGCAGCCGTGCTCCATCCCGGACTGCCAGAAGCGCTGTCCGGAAGCTCCGCGCGTTGCGCAGGAGAAAGTCGTCCCAGCGCTCCCCTGACTCTGGGAGTGAGGCGTGGTGTTCGCGATCAAGCACATCAGCTGCGAGCGATCCGAGCAGGTGGCCCTTTGTCCGAAAGTGCCAGTAGAGCGCTGGCTGCTGCACCCGCAGATGCGCAGCCAGTGCCCGCGTGGTGAAACCGTCGATCCCCGTGTTATTGAGCACATGCCTCGCACCGCGCAAGACTGCTGCACGATCGAGTCGCGCTTGTTTCTGAGCCATGCTTGCACTTTATCATCGATAACTTTATCGTTGATAAGGTGTCATCTCTCACTTCCGCTCGTGGCTCGTTGGCCACGGTCCTCATCACGGCTAGCCTCGACGCCGCCGGCATGGGCCTGGTGATGCCGATTCTCCCCGCACTGCTACACGAGGCAGGGGTCACCGCTGATGCGGTTCCGCTGAACGTCGGAGTGCTGATCGCGCTCTACGCGGTAATGCAGTTCATCTTTGCCCCCGTACTGGGAAGACTGTCGGACCGATTCGGCCGCCGCCGGGTGCTGCTTGTTTCCCTGGCCGGTGCGACCGTCGACTATCTCGTGCTCGCCACGACATCCGCTCTGTCGGTGTTCTATATCGCCCGTGCAGTGGCTGGGATAACCGGAGCGACCAATGCGGTCACCGCCACCGTGATCGCCGACATCACGCCACCCCACCAGCGCGCCAAGCGTTTCGGTTTACTCAGTGCCTGCTATGGCGGCGGAATGATCGCGGGGCCAGCCATGGGTGGACTGTTCGGTGCCATCTCGCCACATCTGCCGTTTTTGCTCGCTGCTCTTCTCTCAGCGAGCAATCTGGCACTCACCTTTATCTTGTTACGCGAGACCCGTCCTGATTCCCCTGCGCGCTCTGCGTCGCTCGCTCAGCATCGTGGTCGCCCCGGCCTCAGCGCGGTGCCTGGGATTACCTTCCTATTAGTCGCATTCGGCCTTGTTCAATTCATTGGGCAGGCTCCAGGTGCGACCTGGGTGCTGTTTACTGAACACCGCCTCGACTGGAGTCCCGTCGAAGTTGGAATCTCCCTGTCCGTCTTCGGGATCGTACAGGTTCTCGTGCAGGCCCTCCTTACTGGCCGCATCGTGGAGTGGATCGGTGAGGCAAAAACAGTCATCATCGGGTGTGTTACCGACGCCTTGGGTCTCGTAGGCCTGGCGATTGTCACTGACGCATTTTCCATGGCGCCTATCTTGGCGGCACTGGGGATCGGTGGCATCGGCCTCCCCGCTCTGCAAACCCTTCTCTCCCAGCGCGTCGATGAACAGCACCAAGGGCGCCTCCAGGGTGTGCTCGCCAGCATCAACAGCGTCACATCGATCTTCGGACCGGTCGCTTTCACAACGATCTTCGCGCTCACTTACATCAACGCCGACGGCTTCCTCTGGCTCTGCGCCGCAGCACTCTACGTGCCCTGCGTGATTCTCATCATGCGTGGTACAGCAGCGTCCCCGAAGTTCGGCTCATGGGCGAGCGGCGACTCGATGTGAGTTGTGAGACGTGAGCAGGAGCAACACGGCGGCGACACTGCTTCGCCATGGCCGACTAGCGAGACGGCGCCACCGGGAAACTCGGCATCATCTACCAAGGACAGGTCAGCTGGGAGCCTGATAGACCCATCGAAATGTGCGTGCCGATCGCGGAGAAAGGCCGGGCGCATCGGATCGAGCCATAGCACCATGAGTCTTCACGGAAGTGCGTTGACGGAGACTTCGTTGTGAACCGGGCCAAGGGAGAGCTGGAGGCCCTCTCCGAGTGGCTTGCCGATGACATGAGCTGGACGCTCATCGAGAAATCCACACACAGCGGCCCCAGTGCAGCCCGAGAGGTGCGCCCGCCGTTCTCCCGAGCGGGTGGAGGTCATTTCTGTCGTCACCCACGGACGACGCGCTTCCTGCGACGGCTACCTCGAGGCTGGAGGAATGCGCGTCCGTTTCAGCCATGCGTTCCGCTTCGTCAGCACCCCCAAGACCGCGATGATCGCAGAACTGCGACGCTACTGCATCGAGACGCAGGTTGACTGAGGCCTGTGCGGACAGCACGAACGACCCTTAAGCCCGTAATCTGGGAACCGCAGAAACTACCCGATCGAAACGCAACTACTTTGCCGGCCCTACGGGGTTGGCTCGCGGTCGTCGTCCTTGGCCGCGACCGTGCGCAGGAGGTGCTTGTAGCCATCCCTCGCGATCATCACGCGCATCGAAACCGTCACGACGCTACTGCCTTCGACGATCAGGGGAGCGGGGACTGATCGCGGACGCGCTGTCCACTTTGGTTAAAAGATTGCGCCGCTGTAGACGACCGCCATCTAGATGTGATGTCTAGGGACGTTGTTCTGGCCCCCGCCCGTAATGACACCGTGCCGATTCAAGAAGTATCTGTCCAGACCGCTCGCCATTGAAGGCATGTTAGAGTTTAGGGCATGTCGAGTCCCGAATCAGACAGGTCAGGGGTTGTCGGTCACACCGCCAGCCCCTTGAACCACTAGTTACGACGCCCACGATCTGTGTGGGCGTATGTCTGGCGTACCCGGGGCGCTGGCCGTGGTGACAAGAAGAACCATTTCTTGATCTCACACCTCGGAGTACTCGATGCCTTTTGCCCTCTACATGCTTGCCCTGGCGGTCTTCGTCATGGGCACTTCAGAATTCATGCTCGCGGGATTGCTCCCCGCGATCGCGACCGAACTTGACGTCTCGGTCGGCACTGCGGGCCTGCTGACCTCCGCATTCGCAGTCGGTATGGTCGTCGGCGCGCCAGTGATGGCGGCATTCGCTCGCCGTTGGCCACCGCGGCTCACATTGATCGTTTGCCTTCTCGTGTTCGCGGGAAGCCACGTCATCGGAGCGATGACACCAGTGTTCTCTCTCCTGCTCATCACCCGGGTGCTCAGCGCTCTCGCAAACGCAGGATTCCTCGCCGTAGCACTGAGCACGGCCACTACCCTCGTGCCAGCGAACCAGAAGGGGCGTGCACTGTCGATCCTGCTCTCCGGCACGACGATCGCAACCGTCGTGGGCGTCCCCGCCGGGGCACTGCTCGGCACAGCGCTGGGCTGGCGAACGACGTTCTGGGCGATCGCCATCCTCTGTATTCCCGCGGCCGTTGGAGTCATTCGTGGCGTCACGAACAATGTTGGTCGGAGCGAGACTAGCGCGACCTCACCAAGGCTCCGTGTCGAGCTCAGCCAGTTGGCGACGCCGCGGCTCATCCTGGCCATGGTACTCGGAGCGCTGATCAACGGAGGGACCTTTGCGGCATTCACCTTCCTGGCACCCATCGTGACCGAGACCGCGGGCTTGGCCGAAGCGTGGGTGTCCGTCGCGCTGGTGATGTTCGGCATCGGATCGTTCCTTGGCGTCACGATCGCAGGACGACTATCAGATCAACGACCTGGCCTCGTGCTCGCAGTCGGCGGACCGCTATTGCTGACAGGCTGGATCGTGTTGGCAGTGGTCGCATCTCATCCCGTCGCGCTTATCGTCCTCGTCCTCGTTCAGGGATTCCTGTCGTTCGGCGTCGGCAGTACTCTGATCACGCGTGTGCTGTATGCAGCATCGGGTGCGCCAACGATGGGCGGTTCGTACGCAACCGCAGCATTGAATATCGGAGCTGCAGCGGGGCCCGTGCTTGGTGCGCTCGGGCTCGCGACCGGGCTGGGGCTGCTCGCGCCGGTTTGGGTCGCTTCGGTGCTGACAGCGATCGCTCTCGTCATCATGCTTCTCACCAGACGCGCGCTTACGAAGACCGCGGCGGAGGCCAATTGATGACCCATCCGAACGCTCTTCTCACTCCTCGTGCCCGTCTCCGGTTAGCCCGGCTGATTGTCGAAGACGGCTATCCGGCCACGATCGCCGCAAAGATGTTCATGGTCTCCCCGATCACTGCCCGGAAATGGGCAGGCCGCTACCGGGAAGAGGGTGAGTTTGGGATGCAGGATCGCTCCAGCAAGCCGCACCGGATCCCAGGCAGGACGCCCGAGCATGTCAAGAAGAAGATCATCAACCTGCGCTGGCGGCTTCGACTGGGGCCAGCCCAGATCGCTGCGCGACTTGGTCTCTCGACGTCGACTGTTCACGCGGTCCTCGTCCGTTGCCGCGTGAACCGCCTCTCGCATATCGATCGTGTCACTGGCGAGCCATTGCGGCGATATGAGCATCCTCATCCGGGATCGTTGATTCATGTCGATGTCACGAAGTTCGGCAACATCCCCGACGGCGGTGGACATCGTTACGTAGGTCGGCAGCAAGGCGCACGGAACAAGCTCGCGACTCCGGGATTACCACGAGGAAAAGATCACAAGCCGCGCACCGGGACGGCGTTCGTTCACACAGTCATCGACGACCACTCCCGCGTCGCATACGCAGAAATCTGGTCGGATGAGCAGGCGAGCACAGCGGTGGGAGTTCTCGAACGCGCCGTGGCCTGGTTCGCCGAACGAGGCGTGACCGTCGAGCGAGTCCTATCCGACAACGGGTCGGCATACAGATCCCACGCATGGAGGGACTTCTGCGCTCGGCTCGGCATCCGACACAAGCGGACACGCCCCTACCGGCCGCAGACGAACGGGAAGATCGAGCGATTCCACCGCACGCTCGGGGACGGCTGGGCCTATGCCAGGTTTTACGGTTCAGAGGCCGAACGACGCCTGGCGCTGCCCGGCTGGCTCCACTTCTACAACCACCACCGACACCACTCTGCGATTGGCGGCGTACCCTTCGACCGACTCAACAACGTCCCTGGACATCACAGCTAGGTCTCGGCCGGCCTTCACATGGAACGTTCCGGCAAGCCATCCGGCGACTTCCTCGGTCACTTCCCCGGCTTCGCGGTAGATCGCAATCTGGACAGCCATTTCATGGCCGATCTTGGGGGCGATTTCCGCAAGGTCGGTTCCCATGTTCCTGATTTCGGCCACTCGGGCTCCTGCGATGGCCTGCACCTCGATGCTGGATTCTTCGCAGTGCTCGATGTCCTTGGCGCGCAGTGGGTTCTTGCCGATCAGTCGGTGCTCGAGGGTGATGGCTTCGGCTTCAACCTCTGCGTAGGGAACTGCGTCGGTTCCGTCACCATGGAAGTCCTGGATTTGGCCGTTGGCAACGAGCACCGCGCGCCGAATCGGTGCGCCGACCTCCATTAGTAGGTCTTCCAGTGCGTCGTACTGGGTGCCCTTGAGCTGTCCTCGCTCGTCGTAAGCAACCAGGATAGTTGCGTCGATGGCGTTGCCAGCGGACACCTTGCCGAGGATTCCGCGAATTGCGTTGATCCAGTGGGCTACCTGCCCATCGGCCACGAGGTCGACGCGCAGGGTGGCCAGCACGGCACCCTCGGTGCAGAGCATAAGGGCTACGGATTCTTGCGGGTCGAACTTGAGGCTGGCGCGAACGGCGGCTGCGATGCCTGCGTTGCTTGAGATGCTAGTCATTGTGACTGCCTTTCCTTGGTTTTCAACCGGGGCTCTGCCGGGCTTTCCGGTGGAGTTCCTATCCCCTGTTGATACTTCAATTCTAGCAGTTTGCTAGCTTGCTAGCAAGCTAGTTTGCTGTTTTTCTTGAAAGATTTTTGCTAGCTTTCAAGCATGGTAGAAAACTTGCCTTACAGGTCAACGCAACATTTGCGCATGATTGCATGGGTTCCCCTTGTTCCGATACATGCCAAACTGCACGTCTGAAAGTTCTGTCAGGGGTGGGCTTTAGCCCATCGCGTAGCGACGCGCAGCGCCCTTGACTGGGCTTTCAGACGTGCAACAATCGGGCATCGGGGCAAGGAAAACCCGCTTAGAGGCTCTCGATCTTATCCGGCCGGAATCCTGACCAGTGTTCTTGGCCTGTGACCACTACCGGGGCTTGCATGTATCCCAATGAGCGGACATATTCGAGCGCTTCGGCATTCTTGCTGATGTCGATTGTCTGGTACTCGACACCTTTTTTGTCTAGAGCCCTGTAGGTGGCGTTGCACTGGACGCAAGAAGGCTTGCTATAGACGGTGACGGGGTTTTTCATGGCTTTTCTCCTGGGCGCTAGTCCTGGGCTTCAAGTGCGGTGATTTCTTGGGGGCTGAGCTTATAGGCGAAACTGCATTGCCCGAATTCTGCTGCTGCTGCGGTTGCTTCTTCTTCAGTGCCGTAGAAGCCGAGGATCTGAGTCGCTGGGCAATTGAGTACGGCATATGGGGCGACTATGGCCATTGGGGATCTACTTTCAGGGGTAGGTTGCCCCGCCTTTCGGCGGGGCTGTCAGCTAGTCGTTGGGAAGTCCGCGATATTTTGCGGGTAGCTTCTCAAATTCTTCGGGAACCCATTTAGGGCCGTCGCTTTGTCCGGTTTTCCAGAAGAAATGCGCGTCGCGGTCTATGGCTTCCTTGCATGCTTCCACGTTGTCGAAATACTTGGTGGTAGTGTCACCTTCGACGTAAAGACCATAGCCGAAGTGGCGATTTCCCTTGGTATCCGTGGCCTGACGGGCGAAGCCGATGATGTAGGGCCATGCGCCGAAGTCGTAGCCTTCGCCTCCCCACTGCGAGATGACCGTCCAACCGGCCTTCTCGGCCGTGTCGATGTAGTCATAGCCGTCCCCCGTGCGGTCATCGCATGGCAGGTTCGGGCCAGTGAATACGGTGCTAGTCATTGTGACTGCCTTTCCTTGGTTTTCAACCGGGGCTCTGCCGGGCTTTCCGGTGGAGTTCCTATCCCCTGTTGATACTTCAATTCTAGCAGTTTGCTAGCTTGCTAGCAAGCTAGTTTGCTGTTTTTCTTGAAAGATTTTTGCTAGCTTTCAAGCATGGTAGAAAACTTGCCTGACAGGTCAACGCAACATTTGCGCATGATTGCATGGGTTCCCCTTGTTCCGATACATGCCAAACTGCACGTCTGAAAGTTCTGTCAGGGGTGGGCTTTAGCCCATCGCGTAGCGACGCGCAGCGCCCTTGACTGGGCTTTCAGACGTGCAACAATCGGGCATCGGGGCAAGGAAAACCCGACGCAGGATTATGGGCGCAAAAAGTGAACCCGACCGCATAGGAAGGCGGTCGGGTTCGGTTTACTTCCAAGGAAAGGAAGTTAGTCTATTGTCTCATGAGCGGCTTAGGAGTGCTTCTCTAGGAATTCCTGGATGGCTTGCGCCACGAGAACCTGTTGCTTGATGTCGTTAGCAGCGGCGTAGAGCTTGATTTGGGTATGAAGCTCTTTTGGAATCCTCACGTTGAGCGGCTTCATGTCCTGCTCAGGTGTTTCAGGAGTCCTGAAACTCTCGCTCACTGAACCCGCCTTTTGAGTTGCGGTTTTCGCGGCTGGCTTCATCTTGTCTTTAAGGCTGCTCATGACAGTGCCTCCATTAGTTCTTTGGCGACTTCTTCATAGCCCATCAGGTCGGCCGGAATTTCACCTGGAATGGTCTTGAATGCTTGGCGGTGCTTGATTCGTGTATTGAATAGGGCCAGGTCGCTATCTTCTAGGTATTCCAAGCTGTCTCGGAGCGCGACCGTTTGCTCATTGACCTTAGTGAAAAGGGCGATGCGTGCAGTATCGGTCGGCAGGTTCGCGTTCGTGGCAACGAGTCGCTTTAGATCCATAACGGCCGGCTCGGTTGGCATGATGACTACATCGGCAGCCTTGATCGCCGCGTCGATAGTCGCCGGATCGCCTGGGGGAGTGTCAATGATGACGAAATCCTTGGCGCTCTTCCCTGCGAGCCTCTTCAGCTTGGCGATGTTCACGATCTCGACGGGGAACGGCAGTGGTGTACCTGCATCATGAGCGTCTTCGGCCCATTCTGTTGCAGAGCCCTGCATATCTGTATCCCAAAGCTCGACCGTATACCCTAAGTCGATCAGCGCACAGGCGAGGTAAATCGAGCTAGTTGTCTTGCCCACGCCGCCCTTGGTCTGCACAAGCGCAATAGTGGTAGCCATTTCTGCCTCCTAATCCTTGTACACAAATCCTTGTGCACACAAACTTACAAACTTGAAAACTTACTTGCAAGTTTGCTTGCAAGATATTTTCCTATCTTGATTACAAGCATAATAGCTTGCTAGCAAACTTTCAAGCTATATGAATAGCAAAGTATCAAACTTTTTTGTTCGCAGGGCTTTTGCTTATTCGTCAGGCCAGGGGAGTACGGTTAGCTCGTTATGTCTGTCGAGCTTGTTGATGTTATTTTTACGACGGCCTCCGCGCCTTGGAAGATTCGGCGGGGCGGTCGGGTCTGGCAGGTTGTCGTGGAACCTACCCATCATTATGAACGAGTGAAGTGGTGGGAAGATACGAGCTTCACTATTAAGAAGGGCAGCGCTGACCGGATTGATTATGCGGTGTGGCTGGTGCAGGTGCGGCTTGGCGCTAATCCCAGGTCGGATCTTGTGACCTGGGAGCTGGTGGAGCATCCGCGCACTGGTTCTTGGTCTGTGCGCGAGGTGTTATGAAGTTACGAGATCTAGGTGATATTTCGACCTATCGCAGCAGCGAAAGATACGAAGAACCCGAGGATGACAGCTTCGTATAACCAACGTAGTTCGGTTGTTTGTGGTTGGTTTTCTTGGCTAAGTCGGTAGTGGCCGCGTGCGGCCGCGCCCATCACGAGGATTGTTCCTGCGGCGCTTGTGTAGATCCAGCCGTCACGTCCTGGCGTGATGAAAGGAATACCAGGTAGATGAGTCCAAAGATGATTGCAGCGCGCGCTTGGGTGAGATAGTGCGTTGCTTGTTATGGGTTTCGTGTCATGAGTGCTGCTTTCTAGAGATCCGTGCACATGCCATGCTCGCATATCGTGTGCTGACTCGAGTTCTGAGCGTGTGGCTTGTGTTCGGTCGGTCGATTGGTTCCTGCTGTCCACCATGTGTGCGAAAAAAGCAGCGGAGCGGGAGGGCTTTTTTCGTGCCCATGTGGGCAGGAGGCTAGGAACATGCCCTGGTTCGGCGTGCGGCGGCCAGGGCGGCGCGTGCGGCTGCGGCACCTCGGGAGGCCGTGGTGCGCAGCTGCGGGCGTTGCGCGGCTTGCTGGGCGCGGCGTTCGGCGGCGGCTCGGGCGGCGGCGCGCGCGTGGCTGCTGGCGGCTGCTGCTCGCTGGGATCGGCTGAGCATGATTTCTCCGGTGGCGGTGCGCCATTGGTTCATGCGGTGCAGGATCGCTGCGCGCAAGATCCGGCAGTAGTCGATGTAGGACTGAGTTTCACGGTCATGCTGGGGGAGTACTCCCCAGGCTTCCTTGCCGTGCAGACCTGGTGTGGTGCGCCATTCCAAGGCGTGCTGGATATCTGAGATTGTCCATCCGGCATTGAAGAATGGCTTGAACATGTTGAGCACGTTGTTCTTGGAAAAACGGGCAAAATCTGGCATACGACGCAAGATTTCAGCGGCAGCCGATAGCCCCTGTCCTCTAGAGCTGATCGTTCGGTGAGCTGGCCACAGTTCAACTGGTCGATCATCGCTGCGGTGAGTTCGCACGGCGGAGCCGTGCCCAAAGAATTTTTCAGTGCCGCGTAGCGGCTCATTTTGAGTGTTTTTCTCGCGCGTGCGCGTGTAGGAACTTACTTCGTAAGTGGTTAACCCCCCTACGGGGAGGGGTTCTAAGTTATTTCCACAGGCCGCGCGGTTGGGGGTTTGCTGGGCTGGCCGGGTAGCGGTGGTATCTTCGACGTCCTGGGGGCGCAAGCCTAGCCCGATAGGGCGGCAAACGACGTATACCGGGGCTTCATTCTGTGCTTGCTGGCCAGCTTTAGCGGCGTATTCGGCGCTGCGGCCGGAGGCGACGATGCCGAGGATTCCGTGGGTGCGCAGGAAACGCAGCGCGTTGCCTACGGTGGCGCGGGATACGCGTGCTTTGGTGGCCACGGTATCCCAGGTGATGCGCACCGTCATGCTGTCGTGGTCGGTGTAGCGCAGCAGTACCCAGAGCACGGCGAGGATGTTGCGTTGGGAGTCTTTGCGGCGTTCGAGCAGGGCGTCGAGGGTGCGGGTGGCGCGCCAGGCTTGAGCGGTGTGGTCGATTTTCTTGCTGCCTTGGGGGATGGCCCAGGCAATCGCGCGGGGGGAGGTTTCCTGGGCGCGTGAGACCCGCTTGATGTGCAGGGGTGCGGGGGTGTGGGCGTGTTTGGTGGCGAGGGCTTCTTTGGCTGCGTTGAACTGTGTTTTGCCTTTGGTGCTGAAGTTTTGGGGGGTTTCTGCCTTGGTGAAAGGGCGGTGGCCTTTGGCGGTGTGGGCGAGGATGGCTGCGATGCGGCCGTCGGTGGGGCGGGTGCACCAGCGTGGTTTTGTGGTGTGGATCGCGGTGTTTTGCGGCGTTTCTTTGGTGCTGGTGCTTGATTGGGCGCGCGGAGGCGCTACTATAGACACATAAGTCCTTTTCTCGTTGGAGGGTAAAGGAAGGGGAGCGTCCGGCTTGGTAACCGGAAGCTTCGTGGTAAATCTCGATCTGGGAACTTTGGCGAGAACGTCAGATCGGATTCAGAATTTTAGTCCCGCGCATTGCGCGGGCTTTTCTGTTTAAGGCTTGTCGATAGGCAGTTTTCCTTCGTCATCCTTCATGGGAGCCCAAGCGGGTAGACCTCGTTCATCAAGTTCAAGGTTTTCGATCATGAGATCGAACATGGCTGCACCTGACAGCCCAGCTTTGGATGCCAGCTCGGTGAAGAAGTCTTTGTTCTTCCGCTGAACTTTCCACCCTAATGCGATGGGGTCGTCTACGGACCCTCGGGGTCGTCGTGGTGAAGTCATAGTCCTACAATACGAGATAGCGACATCATTAAGAAGACTGCGACACGCCTGGTTCCAATGTTCAATGCTTAATTTTTTTCATGTTGTTTATCCGGCCCGCGAAGGTGCATTGCGAGTGATGCTACTTGCTTCATGCAACTGCGATTATTGAAGCGAGATACTCTCAACCAGGAAGCTCCGAAGCTAATAGGACGGTTCCCTTGCTTATCAGTGCATGCCGGGGAAGAGTTCCATCAATTCTCAGGTCGCAAACGGATTCTTCGCAGCCCGCAGGGGAGACTCTCACCTTGTGCGCAGTGCTGAGTAGCATCGAATATGCGAAGCAGTGTTCCCCGGTATACGCCAAGCTGCTATCCCAACTGTTCGTTAGCGTTGATGAATCCCTTGGATTACCCAGTGAAGTGTGCAGCTTTCACCTGCAGCTTCGACGGAGAGCGGGATTCGATACGCATTCACGTCGATCAGCACTTATTTTGCAGCTATCGCGTTTTTGCTTGCCCGTCTTTTCGCAAGGCTCGATAAACGGTGCTGCGGCTGACACCCAGAACTTTGCCAATTTGCGCGACTGTCATGTCTTTCTGCTCGTAGAGTCTCCTGGCGGTGCGAAGTTTGTCGGGGGAGAGGGATGCTGGGCGGCCTCCGGTACGACCACGGGCACGGGCCGCGGCTAAGCCGGCATTGGTGCGTTCGCGGATGAGGTCTCGTTCAAACTCTGCCAGGGAAGCAAAGATGTTGAACACGAGCCGACCGCCGGAAGAACTGGTGTCGATGTTCTCCTGCAGGGATTTGAAATCGATGCCTTTTTGCTGCAACGCGTCCATGTGGTTAATCAGGTGACGGATGGAGCGCCCGAGGCGGTCCAGGCGCCAGACTACGAGAGTGTCACCGGGGCGAATCTGGTCCAGGAGCTTATCGAGCTCTGGTCGTGACTCGAGGGCGCCGGAGGCAGTGTCTGTAAAGATGCGATAGCAGCCTGCTTTGGTCAAGGCATCGTGTTGAAGTTGTGCGTCTTGGTCGCCGGTGGAGACTCTGGCGTATCCGAGGAGGTGTCCCATGACTCTAAATGTATCAATACTCGTGGCACTGCCACTGTTTCGACGCATAGTTTGTGAGACTGAGTTTTGCGACGAAGTGGCACCAAGAATCCGTTGAGTTTTCAACCGTCGAAGATTTCCCGCCCAGATGACAGGATAGTGTGTCACAAACGAACGTTTTCGAGAATACAGTCAGACGTCTTGCAACCCTTGGGATGCAAGACGTCTCGACAAAGACCTACGTTGAAGAAAAGAATGACTGGACAGCCGAAGCAATACCTACGAAGTCGACTACCATAGACCAGCCAATGCGACTAAGGGATTCACCAAGATTCTTGCACCACCTGATTGTTGAAGCCAGAACTGCAACTGTGGCGACGGAAGAGATAAATATCGGCAATGCCCCACCAAAAATAATTGAAAACACAAGCGAAGCAAAAGTAAAGAGTAAAATAAATATACTCCATATTATACGTTTGAATTTTATCTTCTGATCCCGCGATGCATCTGATGCCTCTTTGGAAGATCTTCTTTCTCTTTCTAGTTCATCAACTAGTTTTTGTTTTTCTTTTGCTAGTTTTTCTAGCTCTATCTGCGCATTTAATTCGCGTGATTGTGCATCTGTGGTGTTAATATAAGCCGCGGCTATTTGCTCTTCTCTGTATGCCCGATCGCTATCATTCAGAGCGTTTAGCCTTCGAGCGCGAGACGCCATAACCTCCGCAGCCAGACTTGCAGGCGTCGAATTCTGGGCTATCTCATCCAACATTTCTGGCAGTTCATGCAAACGTTGGGCGTGATAAACGTCCAACTTGGATCCACCTTGCTCAGGAGAAAGGCTGGTTGCCAACTGTATAGCAAACTCTCTGGGGAAGCGGGCTGGCAAGTCCCATATCGCTTCGTCGACGAATTGTCCCGCAGCCAGACTCGCAAGCCCTGTGAGCTCTTCCGGTTCTGCACTAATGGACAAAATCGTAGTCCACTGCGCGAGAGTCAATGTAATGGAGACTCTGTCGTTAGATACTGAATTATATGCAGGATTCATGGCCCGATCCGTTGTGATAACCCATGCACCGGGCCAATGGGCAGATTGCTCGCGTCGGCGTCGACGCCAGGCCATAGTCAACGTATCAGCATCTCGGGCAACTACTCTTGTGGATCGTTGGCGAACACCCTGCTTTAGGTGCTCATTTAATGCTTTTAGACAAATCTCTTTGCGGTCTGGGGAAATCTCATTACCATGTGCTCGTACCTTGACTCCAAGTGCGGTCAAGCGTCTCCTTAGAGACTTCGCTTCAGTCTCTACGTCCTCCAGACTCCTATAGGTTCCCTCTTGAAGCGCCAGAATTATCATGCCGTGGAATTGGTCATCAACTAGGCTTGCATAGAAATCTAAACGAGTATTTCGTTTACTCGCCTCAATATACACATTTCTTAGGTTTGGTATTTCACGTTCAATCAGCTCATTGAACTCCTCTATTGAATGTTCCGCAACAATCACATCCCATCCATCTTTTATTGCTCTACTTATAGTCGACTCAGCATCACTTTGCTCTTTCCGCGGCCCAATTAACTCAAGTAATATTGGGGTATCTATTATTGCCCTTTGATCTTCTGGCTTTCCGAGCATCGAGGAAAGTTGGGCCCCAGAACTCCCTGCGACATAAGAATGCAATACTGCTCCTGTGGCGATATGGGTGACCATCTCGCGGCCAAATGGGTCAAGCGGATCGAGTGCACTCACTACCAGGGACTGTAGAAACTCAACGATCTCCAGACGAGGGCTTGCTGTTGAGAGCGAATCCAGGGCAGGTTGGGGATCTAAAATTTTCGGAAGAGCTTTTCCTTCGATCAAAGATCTCGCTGATCCTAGATGAGTGCTGAGCGACGTAGCAATCGCTGGGATAAGTGCAGTGAACAGAGCATCAAGCCATAACTCTGCTTCATTTGCATCGGGTTCTATGCCTAAGCCTTGCCTAGCCCGCACTCGAATCTCAGCTGCGGTACGTTCACGTAACCGACGAACCCATCCGTCGTGTTGTTGAATGTCAGCAAGACCATTAGCCGTAAGCTGCCAATGATCAGTTGCCTCATCCCTCGATACCAGACCTAATTCACGGCTCACATTTAATGCTGCTTCTACCCGCTCTATGGTGGGGCGTGAGTCTGGCCATATTCGTTCGATAGCCGAGCACACTGTCGCAGTGTCCATCGCGTCATGACGTAGCGCCTGGCATGCAGCAGCGCCTAATAGGTCGGCTTCAGTTGCTGATGAGCCATTCTGCAGAACATTTTGAACAGCACCGAGAAAGTAATCACCCTCAGTCATCTCCATAGTTTTTCTCCCCAACATCTAGTCAAAGTATCGATTCTAGTATCGACTAGAAATTGGGGACATGCGGCGTAGTTACCTAGATCCAGCGGGTGGAGTTTCACTGAGACGTCATCGCCATCTAAACTCTGGATCTTTCATCACTAATGCACACCCAACTAGAAAGTCCGAGATAGTGACAACAATGAGGTCGCGCGGCAGCCCAGTACCCATTGGAGGATTTATATGATTTCCGGGTTACCCGACATGCATACGCTCAGCCGTTTCCTGCAACTTCGGTCCATTTCATCAGCTTTTATGGAACAGTGAACTAATTCAAGTTAGATCAAGTCATGAAACTTTATACAACGTCAGCGCAATACAATGCCCAGAAATATTGGCTAGGTTCGTAGAAAGATGGGGCACGGCGTTAGCCGCCTGCGTTACTAATAAATCATCGGGTGCCGTGAGTTCGCGTGTTCTGACAATACAACAGCCATTACTTTACATAACGAAGGTTATCGGCTTGCAACTTACGGGAATAGAAGTAGCTGCGAGAACTCCCGTCCATCAGCAAATCCACCGTATCTGCATGTCAGGCGGACTTTGTCTGCTTCGCCGCTCTTGGGCTCGGCGGCTGCTCTTGCCTCTCGAGCTCTTGCGGGCGTAGTCTTCCTGCATCTAACCCAGATTTTTCATCCGAGCTCCGACGGCCATCGAAATCCACTACCCAGTGATTTTCGGAGGCCGTCTGCGCTTCTGCCCACGCCAAAGAGCGCCGGAACCACCAGCGCTGAATGCCAGGCTCCACCGACCTGGGTTGTAATGACCTTTCGAAATCAAAGAAGCAACAGGGCAACCACCAGTTCAGGCGGCCAGCTCGCCGTGCCGCCACCGCTGGAACAACGCACCGATGCCCTCGTGCAACTGGCATAACAGCCGCGCTTCAGGCGCCTTCTCAGGGATCAGAAGCCGGCGTTGCCGGCCGCCAGAGACGACTTTCCCTGCCATTGAAAACAGCCGGTACCGCCACCGCTTCACATCCCAGACCGAAGCCTCATGGCCACCAGGCAGCACGGCCAGTTGCAGCCAGGCCACCAGATTCAGTGCGAGCATCGCCAGGACCGCCCACGCCTGGTTCGAGGCGAAAGACCAATACGGCAGCTTGCCCAACCCCGTGCTCTTCAGCGTCTTGATCCGGTTCTCGCACCGGCCACGCGCCCGGTGCCGGGCATCGAGGAACGCCACATTGAATCGCGGGCTGTTGGTCAAGAATGCGGTCACCCTGTTCCCGTCCGTATCGAACAAGGTCGCCTTCGCCCCAGGATGCAACGGCTCAGCCCGCAAATAGATCCTTGTCCCCGCAGGGTAGTCCTTCAACTCGATCACCTTGCTCGCGTCGATCACCCACGCATCATCACGCTGATCCCCGCCAGCGTTCAGCGCTGGTTCCCAGTATTTCTTCTCATCGATCCACCGGATGAACCGTTCCTTGATGACGGGTAACGAGTACGAGGTGGAGAACTGGATCCCCAACGAATCCAGGTAGTGCAAAAACTCCCGGGACGAACCGGCACTATCGGTACGGACCAGGATCTTCTCACCACGCAGGTTTCCGCGCTCGTCATAGAAATCATCAGGCAGCTGCGCCAACGCTTGGTTGAGCACCTCGATATGCGAGGCCGCGGAATTCGCTCCCCGATTGCCCGGGCGCAGGTGCACGGCGAGGACTTCACCAGTCCCATTCGTCTTTCCGTAGTCGGCCATGGCAATCATGGGCGAGAACCCGTACCCGCCTTTATACGTTCCTGCGCTGAATTCTTTTTCGGAGTGGACGTGCACTAAGGAGGCATCGATGTCGATGATCAAAGGATCAGCTGGCGTAGCCAGCCGGGCAGGATTCCGTGGCCCGGACGCGGCCCAAACTTTGGAGCGCAGGGTCCGGGTCATGGTGGCGAAGCCATAGGCGAAAGCGTCTGGTTGCTCCTTGATCCGGCTCATGAACCGGCTGACCGTGGCATCAGACGCCACTGGGCCGAAGAGTCCTGGTGCGGCGCGCAGCTGGTCAATGTCAGTGGCTTGCTCGCCGCCGGCGGCCAACGAGAGCGCCAGTGCTCCGAGGATTCTTCCTGACCGGTGGGCTGCGGTGGCTGGCACGAACTGGGAGAAACGGTCTTCGCAGACCCGTTGGAAGTCCAGTGCGTTCAGGAAGTTGCTGAGCACTGACAGGCCAGCATGGGAGACCAGGGACTGGCCGGTGAGTTGGGTCGAGAGAGCAGGGAAAACGTGGGTAGAATGGTGCATTGAAAAGGTGATCCTTCGATCTGGTGATTTAGAGCTTCGACAACTCCTATTTTTCCAGTTCAGGTCACCTTTTCTTCTTTTAAGTCAGTTAATGACTGCTGTCTTCATGAAATACCCGGGCTAATGCATGTTCCCATGGTTTAGGGGCGTCGTGAGTGATGTCGTTTCTGGCTTCGTCCCGCGGATGCTGTTGGATCCGGACATTGGGCTATTCCGGGCAGACGAACGAGTGTTCACTGCAATGCTGGATGTGTGGCAGGCACAGATGCTGGCCCGCGGGCTCCCCTCTCGGACCATCAAACAGCGCTACCAGCTTCTGGAACGGTTCCAACGGTTTACGGGTGAGTTCCCATGGCAATGGCGTCCTGCTGACATTGATGAGTTTCTGGCTGATCTGCGTTCAGGTGAGAAACCGATCAGCTTGAGAATATTGCGTTCGTACAACAATGCCGTAGCGATGTTCTGCTCATTCCTGACGCATCCCGGCCATGGCTGGGGCAAGTTCTGCGAACGGACTTTCGGTGACATCCTGAGTCGGATCTGCTTCGAGTGGAACATGCCCCGGCACACGACCGATGATGCTGTGCCTGCCCGAAAGCGCTCATTCACCAAAGCTGAACTTCAACGACTGTTCGATTACCTGGACGATCTGGTGGACCAAGAATATGCCGCCGGCAGCAAGCGGGCTCCCCCTGTTACGAGACTCGGTGGCGTTCAAAGTCTGTTACGCCTACGGGCTTCGCCGGCGTGAATTGACCATGCTGGACCTGGAAGACTTCACTCCGAACCCCCATGTTCGTAAGTACAGCCACTTCGGGGCAGTACAGGTGCGGTTCGCCAAAGGTACCGCAGGCTCAGGACCCAGGCGGCGCACAGTTCTCACCGTGCCAGACTTAGACTGGGTCGTGGATCAGCTCAAAGCCTGGATACCAGGCGGCATGCGGCAACAGTTCCCGACCGCAGAACGGTCCTCGGCTCTATGGCCCAGTGAACGTGGCGCCCGCATGTCTTTGGGCTCCTTCGGAGACGCGTTTGCGGCGGCACGGGATGCCGTCGGGTTGCCCCGGGAGCTGGGCCTGCATTGCCTCAGGCATTCCTACGTGACTCACCTGATCGAAGCCGGCTACGACGCCGCCTTCGTGCAAACACAGGTCGGACACGCCTATGCTTCAACAACCGGACTCTACACCCTGCTTCGGTGGTTGCGGTGAACTCATGGGTTTTTCCTTGGATGTTTACGCGGGCAGTGCCATCTTTGCTGAGGGATGCTTCAGTAAGTTCTTCGGTGGTGCTCATGCTGCGCTCTCTTTCTTCAGGAGGAAAACGGCTGTATCATGAAGTTTGTTATGGGCTTGAAACTCACGGGAGTAAAAGTAGCTGCGAGAGATTCCGCCCACCAGCCCAGCCGGGATAGGCGAAGTCGATGCCTAATTGGACACCGCGCAAAGGCATCGACGACCTGGTTGGATCTAGGAAGCCGGCATCGCGAAACCCGCCGCAATGGATGGGAAAAATTTTATTAAGAAATGTTACTGACTTAAAACCTTAGTAGTCTCTGAACCTTGATAGCTTAACAGCGATACATACATTCAGGTGTGGGGGCCTGGACATACAAGCAGCGGGTCATCGTCAAGCGTTTGACGGATACTTCCCTCTGGTTGTGTTTCCTTTTGCAAGTGGCTTTCTTCGCTCACGCCTTTCATCAGTTGGGGAACGATAAATGCTCGGCAAGCACTACGACAATCCTCGTACTCGAAAAAGTAGTGGTAGGGCCAGATTGCCTAACGGCCTGCCAGCGCCGAGAAACTTCCAGCGCAGGAATGCTCGTCCGCACCGAAAACCTCGGAACTGGCTCATTTTTTGTGCAGCTCTCATTGCCATCGGGAGCCTTGGTCTTCAGGATTCCGGGGCCGCATATGCCACGTCAACCACCGGTCCCGTTTCAGAAGCAGGCGAACTTTCGACAACGGCATCTCCGAGTTCAGCATCCAGTGCCAGCCCGGAAGTCTCCGTTTCTGCGCAGCCATCGAGTTCTTCTGCGGAAGAGCCGTCGGGCCTAACAGAGGGATCCGTTCCTTCTGCTTCGGTGATCAACCCTCCGGAAACACCAACGCCTTCGCCCTCAGGTTCGGAGTCGGTTAAGCCAACTACCGGGTCTGCGGCGGAGCCAAGTTCTTCGGAACCAACAGCCAAAGAGTCAGATGCTTCGGTATTGGAGCCCAGGGCTCTTAGAGCTGCGGCTACCTATGCTCCGATCTGTGGTCCCGGATACGTCTACGGGATGACCTCTGCTGGGCAGATCCGTGCCGTAGCACCAGGTGGAACAGTCTCAAATCTGGGCAGTCCCGTCAACCAGACGAACATGCGGATGAATGGTTTGGGCATTGGAGCTAACGGGTCCACAGTATTCGCCTACCACAGGACCTCGGATAATCTAGGTGTTACGGTGTACCGTTTCGACGTCAATACGGGTTCGTGGTCTTCTACCGGCGCGGGAGTCGATACATACAATACAAATCGTTCGGCAGTATTCGTTGCAGGTGCAGTCGATCTGGGCACCGGTCGCTATTACATCGGTGGCTACACGCCGACGGGCAACAGCACACGGTCATTCCAGCTATGGGAATACAATCCTGCGACAAATGCGATCTCTTACAAAGGGCGGATCGCTACAGATACTGGATCCACCGTTGCGGCGAACGGCGACATGGGTTTCGATGCGAACGGAAACCTCTTCGTTGTCCGTGGCTCCGGAAGCACTGCGACCATATACTCTGTGACGGCAGCTAATCTGGCGTCTGCAAATGGCGGAATTATCACGTCCTCAGTCAGCAACACGGTTAACAACACCACGACCAACGTCAACGGTGTAGCCTTCGACGGCGACGGCAAAGGATATCTAAGCTCGGGCGATATCGTGCAATCCTATGACACGCCCGGCTGGAGCAATCCGAAAACCATCGTGAGCTCGAATTTCGGCGGAAGTACGGACCTCGCATCGTGCGGATCACCGCCGACCATTACCATTGAGAAGTTTGTTGAAGGCGGACGTGTAGCAGCAGGCGATCAATTCGGTTTGTCGCTACGCCAGGGAAGCGCCAGCGGAACTGTGATCGGTACAGCTACAACCACGGGCAACGCCAACGGGCAGCAGCCCGAGCGTGTCGGACCCCTGCCAACTGTACGCAATGTCGAGCTGCATTTCGCGGAAACCGCTGCGGGAACCACAAACCTAAGCAACTACGCCTCTAGCTACCGTTGTCTGGTAGATGGTGTCCAAACCGTGCAAGGCACAGGTACTGCAGGAAAAATCACGATTCCTTCCAATGGCCAAGCAGTGGAATGCCGGTTCTACAATTCACCGCTCATCGCGCAAGTGAACCTCCACAAGCAGGTCACCGACTCGAAGGGCGAGAACCCCCAGCCAGGAAGAAACTGGACTGTAGGCGCTGTTGCGCAGCCTGTAACCGGCTCCGTGATTTCCAGCCCGTCAGCAACTACGCAGCAGACGAGTGCGGAAGGTACCTCTTCATGGCGTTTCCAATTCGGTGCCAGCACTCACAGGGCTGAGCTGAAAGTACGCGAAGTCATGCAGGACGGTTACAAATTCGCTAGCGGAAAATGCGACGTGACCAAACTTGACGGAACCAAAACGACTATCACCTTGACCGGTCCGGACAACAATCCTGCAGCTGGAATCGTTCCCGGGGATGTAGTTGACTGCACGTTCATCAACAGCTTGAAACCGGCAAGTGTATCAATCGGAAAGCAGCTTCAGGATTTCAACGGGCAGAACCCTAAACCAGCTAGCAACTGGACCGTAGGCGCCGCCATGGCAGCCGAAAGCAGTTCTGGAACCAGCATCAGCACCCCGGCAACATCTCTGACTGGTGCCGATGGCAAGGTCGCGACACCGTGGGCTATTAATTTTCCGAATAATCCTACGGCCACTGCCAATGTGACTATCAGCGAGACCATGCAGACTGGGTACGACTTCGTCAGCGGTGTGTGCTCGGTGACTAGTGCCGGCGGAGCCAAAGCGGAAAAAAACCTCTCTTCGGCATCTTCAGTCCTGACAGGTCTTAAACCAGGTGACGTTGCTGAATGCACCTTCACCAATAAGCCCAAGAGCGGAGCCGTTCTCTGGGAAAAGGTCGATGAGGCCAGCAAGGCTCTCTCCGGATCGCAGTGGACGCTCACCGGACCATCGAATTTCAATGGCGGACAAGGGCTAGAAATCCAGGACTGCATCGCTCAGGAAGCTTATTCGTGCACCGGTGCAGACCGTGATCCAAAAGCCGGCGGTTTCAAGATACCTGAACTGCCGTGGGGGCAATACCAGTTGGAAGAAACCAAAGCACCAGCTGGCTATTATCCGATCGATGAGCCTCTAGAGTTTGAAGTATCTGCAAATACTCTGACTCGCAACCTCGGCCCAATTGAGAACGCCCGGCGTGAGAGCCCGGCAATACCACTGACTGGCGGGCTGGGCAGTGATTTCTACAGCATGCTCGGTGGCGGGATCCTGGCCGCTGGTCTTGTTGGCGCAAGCCTTAGCCGTCTGCGCAAACGCCGGCGGGAGGTTTCATAACATCAGTATCTCCCTATAGAACTCGCATCATGCGTGCACTAATCCATTTATTTCGAATCCACTCAAAGAACAATTCATCAGTCCACCCGAACCCGATGCGCGGTGAGGGAACGAAAGGAAAACGGAAAACAATGACCGTTAAGAATCCGCTCCTAAGGCGCGCAACCGCCGCCGTTGGAGCTATCTCGATCGCAGCTAGCGGGCTGCTGCTTCTTGGTTCACCTGCAGTTGCAGCTGTGGGCCCCGATCAGCCGGGCGCTCCGTCTGGTGGCACCCTGACCGTGAACAAGTATTCGGGTTCGCCAGTTGGCACTGGGGAAACTCCTGACCCCGAGAACTTGCTTGATGGAGTTGAATTCACCGTGCAGCAGGTCGGTAAGCTCAACGCGGGGAATTCATGCGAGCCAATCGATCTGGCAGCGGCTGCCGACTGGGACGGCTTGAACGGATTGTTCAACTCAGCGCCAGCTGCTCCTTCCGCGCCGTACTGCTTGGTTTCCGGTACCGATGTTGCCCAGCCGACGGTGGATGGCTCTACTGTTTTCAACTTGGAACTGGGTGTTTACTTCGTTCGCGAAACTGACCCAGGCCAGAACAACATTGTCTCCAAGGTTCCGGACTTCTATGTCTCGATCCCTACTTCTGAAGGTGCCGAAGGCAACGGCTGGAACTACAACGTGGTAGCCGACCCCAAGAACCAGATCCTGGACGAACCAACCAAGACCATCGATCCTGCACAGTCCGAACTGACCGTAGGCAGCGATGTGACCTGGAATCTGAACGTTCCAGTGCCTACCCTTAACAATGGGGAGAAATTCACTGAAGCCATCGTTCGCGACACCCTCGATTCCCGCCTGCGCTACGTAGCTGACTCGACAGTTGCCACGGTCGGCGGCACGCCACTTGCTCAAGGAACCCACTACAACGTCACTGGAAACGCCGTGTGGACCTTCACCGCAGCTGGCCGCGCAGTGCTCGATGCGAATATGGGTGAGAGCATCGCTCTTAGCTTCGACACCACCGTGCTTTCTGTCGGCAACGGGGCTATCCCGAACGACGACTACAAGAGCACCTTCAACGGCACCACGGTCCCAGGCGAACAAGTTCCTTACACCTATTGGGGGCAACTCTCGATTCTGAAGACCGATGATTCCAAGCCTAACGCGCTAAAGCTGGCAGGCGCTGAGTTCCAGGTCTTCAACCTCACCGGTGAGACCTGCCCGGCAGAAGCTCCAGCAAATGGCACCGTGGCCACCGGCACCTCCGATGCCAACGGTCTTGTGCAGTGGAGCCACAGCACCCCAGCCAGCAGCCCTCTGGGCCTTTGGATCACCAACGTTGACAACGGTCCAGCGGCGCCTGCCCCATCCAAGGACTACTGCGTTTATGAAACCGTGGTTCCAGCTGGCCACACTGCAACGCCAATCGACAATCCTGTCACCATCACCCCGGGTGAGAACAATGTCAATTCGATGACCGTGGTGAACGCTAAGACTGAAGGTCCGGATCTTCCGATGACCGGTGCTCAGGGCACGATCCTGCTCACCGTTGGCGGACTGGTAATCGTTGCGGCCGGCGGAGGACTCCTCCTCGCAGCTCGTCGCCGTAACAAGCAGGATGCTTAAGCTCCAGCTGGCCTGAACATCTAATGGCCCAGAATTCGGCGGCGGCGCATTCATGCGCCGCCGCCAATTCCATTCCATCACCTACGAGGATAACTAGTGACTACATCGAGACTTGGGCGTCATGCAGCGCACCGCGAGTCCCATCGGAGTTGGAGACTGCCCTGGCTGGAGACCCTCGCCGCCATCCTGATCCTCGCTGGAGTGATGACTTTCATGTATCCTCGCACGGCGTCATGGTTCTCGCAGCGCGAGCAGTCCCGCGTGACGGAGATGGCGCTCAACGAAATGCGAGAAGCTCCGACCAATGACGCAGCATATCGGGCAGAACAAATTGCCCGTGCACATGAATACAACGGTGCCTTAGCCAGTGGCGCCGTATACCGGGCTAATGAGAACATCGCCAGCAGCGACATCAACGTCGCTGATGAAAAGTTGGACTATGATTCAATACTAGACACCACCGGCAATGGGTTCATGGGACGTCTTCGATATGAATCTCTCGACATTGACCTTCCTATTTACCACGGCACAAGTGATGAAACACTGCAACGCGGCATTGGCCATCTGGAGGGAACTTCGCTGCCAGTCGGTGGAAATGAAACCCGTTCTGTATTGACAGCGCACCGCGGTCTACCGGAATCTACGCTTTTCACCCATCTGGATCGGGCACAGATCGGAGACCGTCTAACTGTTTCTGTACTCGATCAGACTTTAACCTACGAAGTTGTCGAAACGGTCGTCATTGATCCAGACGAAACTGAAGCTATACTCCCTGTCGAAAATACAGACATGGTAACACTTGTAACCTGTACGCCTCTCGGGGTGAACAGCCACAGGATTCTCGTCAATGCAGTGCGAGTAAAACCGACTCCACTAGCAGATGAACTAGCCGCAGCAGAAAAATCCGAACTACCTGGCTTTCCGTGGTGGGCCGTAGTCCTGAGCGCAGTGCTGCTAGCGGCAATTGCATTCGTCTGGCGCTCTGGCTACGCGCAAGCCAAAAGGCATACCCGCGCCTCGGAGCGCAGGGCTGCAGAAAACACATGAGTACCATTTGCTGTTTACGGCTTCCGACAGCATTCAGAGCTAGAAGTATTCCGATAGCAGGCAAACCTCGCACAAGAGATAAATCTTCGGTACCTCGTCTGAGCGCCTATCACATCAACTACGCCGCGGACAGTTCCGCGGCACGACCATCAAGAAGGAATCATGGATTCTGACAAGCAGTTCGTTCCATACACACTTACTTTGCAGATGGAGAATGATGATGCCAGCTACAGTTTGTATGAAGCGCTGAAGAAGTACAGGGCTGGTTTGTTGACGGGGCCATCGGATTCATCGGGAATCCTTAGTTCCGTCACTCGTTTGATCGAGCTGGTCGAAGAAGCATGGGACGCATCGCCGAACGGCGATACCACACTGGTTTGAAGAGCCCAGGGGCCAACGATTAGCCTGTTTGTGAATTTTCGGACTATAGAGCTGAAGTAAAACACTTCCTGTGCATGGCTGGCCAAGCAGCATCAGTGCCATGATGAGAGGAGCCTGACTGTCATTCCAGGGGGTCTTCTGATCGTTAATGAAAGCAACCCGCAGGTTTTGGGGAAACCTGCGGGCCACTGGGAATCGTTATTCTTGGGGTAACGAACGATTCGCCACCCAGTGGTTGGGTCTGAAAATCTAGCGAACTAACCTAGTTTAGCTGTAAATCGTGTCTTCGGTTCACCAAGGTGCTGGACCGGGACGATAAGCGGAGGATTTCGCACCATTTTTGCTGTCAGTGGTGCTTATTGCAACGCATGGCACGTTGAGAATACGGGTCCGCAGGATTCTTGCAGTACTTCTCGCCTCGTTCTGGACTTTTCAATAGGTAAATCGACTGTGCCGCAAGGCTGTTATTGGATTGATGAAACGTAGTCGCGGATCTTGTACGGTTCGGTTTCGGTGAAGGTGAAGAAGAACGTCTGCTTCCCTTCCCCGGCCCAGGATTCCCCGTCCTTGGTCACCCATTGCCAGGTGGCGGTGACCGCAACCGTGTCCTGTTCATGGTGCTCGGTCATGAGTTTCACCGTGGGCTTGCTGGTCGCTTTCTTCTCTGCTGCGGTCAGCCATTCAACGCCGGTCGCTGGCCGCTCCGGGGCGATGACTTGCTTGGCCCGTTCGCTGGTCATGAGCTTTCTGGCGCGCATTTCCGCGGCGGTGCGGTTGAAGTCCTTGTTCGGGTCCCAGGTGGTCATGATCATGGCCGCTTGCTTCGCCAATTCGATTTTGGCTGGATCATCCACCGCATCCCCATGCTCATGGCTGGTACTAGGTGCTGGCGTGGTGGGGCCGGCCGTGGTGGGGGCAACGCTCGGACTGCTGCTTGGTTCGTTCTCGGTGCTGACGGGGGTGCATCCGGCTAACCCTGTTGCGAGTCCTGCCGCCAGGGCCAGGGCGAGGATTGTGGGGTGTTTCATTGGATGTTCACCTTTTGCTGTCGAAGGATCGGTACCGGGTCATAAGTTGTGCCGTTGTTGATAGCCGGCCGGTCAAACACACTGGTTTTCGGGTTGTTGATCTGGAAGTGCACGTGGATGCCGCTGGAATTGCCGGTCGCTCCCGGCTTGCCCAGTGGGGTGCCCTTCTTCACCACGTCTCCGGTCTTCACCAGCAGGGAGTTGTCTTGCGCTTCGTGGAACTCGAACACCAGATAAGGGGCTTCGGTCATCTGCGCGAAAATGTAGTTGCCATAGGAGCCGTAGAGTTCATCAACATTGCCTCTGCTGGCATAAGTGATCTTCATGTCCGTAGGAGCGTAGAAATAGGGGTCTGATCCGGCCAAGTCGATGCCTTCGTGCTTCAAGAGGAACGGCATGCCAGCGCAGCTGGCCAGCGGGCACGCGCGCGGCCCGAACGGCGAGGTCATGCGTGAATTGGGCATGGGGTGCGCCCATTCATCGGCTTGCAAGTCACCGAAGTCGAAGCCACCGGGCGCTTCGCAGGTTGAGGAATAGTCCATCTGGGCGTTGCCCATGATGACTTCCACGTAGTGGCGGGTTTCCTCGAAGGGCGGGATGCCCCCGTATTTCTGGACGTTGCCTGCTCCGGCGTTGTAGGCGGCCAGGGTGAATTGGATTTTTTCTTTCTCGTTGCTGGCCAGATCCGCGATTTGTCCGGCGAGATGTTTCATGTAGCGGCCTTGGGCATCGAGGCCAGCGAACGGATCGAACGGGTCTTTACCGTTGCCCCATTCCTCCCAGGTGCCGGGCATGAACTGGGCAATACCTCGCGCTCCTACCGGGGAGACTGCTTTGGGGTTCCAGCCGGATTCTTGGTTGATTTGCGCGGCGATGATCCCTACGGGCAGCCCTGCACTTTTGGCTGATTGCTCTACGGCTTCCCGGTACTGTTCGGGAATTTTCACCGTCGATTCTCCGTCGTTGCCCTTGCCGATGGGGGTTCCGTCAATGACACAGGGGGCATTGGGATCGGGTTCTTCGCTGTCGCCTCCACCCATGAACAGAATGATCGGGGTGATGACCAGAAGGAGAAGGACACCGAGGACTGCCAGAACGATTTTGGCTCCGCCACCCTGTTCTTCCATGACCCGGCCTCCCTACTGGCGTGTGCTGCCGTTGGTCTTGTTGGATCGGTAGACCGTAGTGTTCTCCAACTGGGTTGCCACCACATAC
>NZ_CP178605.1:0-40002 GCF_047300825.1 Glutamicibacter sp. FR1
AGACTACACCCGGGCATTATCCGCCTCCCAGGTCGCCTACACCATGGAAAGCCTGCTCAGCCCGGTGTTGGCAGCCATCGCCCTGTCCTTCATGACGTTCAACTGGCTGTTCGTGGGCACCTCGATAGGCTTTGTCATCTCCGCGGCCTTCGTGATGTCCACCCGCATCCCCAACGCCCAACCCAGCGCCCACGCCAATGCCTGGGATCGGGCCTCGGCGGGGATCAAGCGGTTCGCCAGGACGCCACGGTTGCGCGGGGTCATGGCGCTGAACATGGTGGTCGCGGCCGCCGGATCGATAGTGATCGTCAACACCGTCAACTACGTCAGGGACAACCTGGGCGGATCGCAGGCCGATGTCGCCTGGATGCTCGCCGCCTCCGGCGGCGGAACCCTGCTCGTGGCCCTGGTGCTCCCACGGATCCTGAAGCGAACCAACGACCGCACCGTCATGATGGCCGGGGCTTCGGTCTTGGTGCTCGGCACGTTGGCCGCTGTCACGATGACCGCAACGGGACTGCTCACGATGACCGCAACGGCCATCGTCTGGGTCGTGATCGGCAGCGGCATGGCGCTGGTTGTCACCCCGACGGGACGAGTGTTGCGCGGCTCGGTCGAACCGAACGGGATCCCCGAGGTCTTTGCCGCCCAGTTCTCGCTCTCGCACCTCGCCTGGCTGATCACCTACCCCATCGCCGGATGGCTCGGCACCATGGCAGGATTCACCCTCACCTGGTCCATCCTCGCCGCCCTGGCCGCGGCAGGCACCATAGCGGCACTGTCCCTGTGGCCGCGCCACGCCGAAGTCGAAGACGTACCAGTGGTTGCAGAACCAGAGCGCTCCGCTTCCCAGCAGGAGGCAGACATGAGGATCGGAGCTGATGCAAACGCCACCATCGTAAACGCCCCAGCGGCAAACACCTCGGTTGCCGGCGGCCCCGCAGCACTTGAGAACTCCGCACAACGATCCGCGGCAGGCCGTGAGGCCGGCGTCGCGGAGGGCACCTTGTCCGCGTGCCAGTGCGCCATGATGCGAACAAACTAAACGAATCAACGGCTGACTAGCCGACAGGAGGGGGCGTCTCCAACCACGGTTGACCTGGACACGGCCACCTCAGGGGCGCCCACGGCCCCGACCTCCAATCCGTAGGTGTGAGGGGCCGCGCTTCTGGCATACGACTTCGCTCCAACGAAATGAACTGCCAACGGTCGACCGCAACAGTATGCCGAACGGTCTTAGCGTCGGATATTTCACTTTTTCACAAGCCACCCCCAGTTGATCTTCTCCCGCAGCTTTTCCGATCCGATCACTGATCGTGTGGGCATGGAGCAGGTGATGGGGATTTATGCGCAGCAAGCCTCCGCACGGCTGCATAAGCACCAGAAACAGGCCAAGATCCTCTCTGCGTGGGCGATGACCAGCTACTACAACCAGCACCAGGATCACCAGCCAGCGATCACGGTGAAACTGCCAGGGCCAACGGCTGATCCGGTGGTGCTCACCCGCGCGGCGAAGCAGCTGCTCCCCCAGATATTGGTCGGGGTTAAATATGCGCGGGCGGGGGTGGTGGTGATGGATCTTCAACCCCTAGCGATGCAGGAAACTTTTGATCCGTTCGTGTCAGCGCATGAGGCGAAACAGATTGGCCCGCTGATTCAGCAGATTCGTTCCGAGCATGGGGTGAAGTCCATCGGTTTAGGGCGAGCCGGACTACAGCAGGGACCGGCGTGGGAAATGAGGAGAGAAATGATGAGCCCGCGGTACACGACGCATTGGAAGGAACTCCTTGCAGTTAAAGGCATCTAAGCGCGTAACAGGTCTAGTCGCAGCCTGCGCGGAAGGTAAGAGTTCATACGGCCACCGGCAGGTCTCATCTAGAGGGTGGGGGTTCGATGCTGTTGCGACACATATAGGCCCGGGTACTCACAACAAATATTTCTGCTTCGCAGGTAGGCGGAACTAAAGATGGCGGGATGGAACCCGTCCTCCCGCCATCAATCAATCATTCATGAAAGAAATATTTATTTATTTCTTTCAAACTCAGACCACTTCTCTGCAACTGCTAATTCGATAGCTTCGTAGATGGGGATCTTGGTTTCGGCTTTTACCCGCGCAAGTGTATCCATGGTTGTTTCCGATAGCCTGTTGCTAAAAGGTACACGCACGATCTTTCTCTCTGCCGGAGCTGCAACTGGCTTAGTTGCTGGCTTTTCTATAGCAGGTATCGATTCAACAGGGTCCACATTGACGTCAGGTGCAGGGCGCGGAACCCTTCGTTTCCCTAACGCTGGCCGTTCCGGTAGTTCTTGGTTCATCTGATAATCGTCCTTGCTAGTTCCTTGTAAGCTTCTAAGACTGGTGCTCCCTTGCGGTAGTTTCCGTACCACTCCCCTGCTAAACGAACATCTTGAACGATGGTTCGTTCTGGCACGAGGGGCGTTAGGAGTAGACCTGTTTCACGAAGTTCATCTACGGAGCTAATTACTGCCCGCGGTGTGATTGTGTCCTTATACCCACCGATAACAATCCCAGCTTCTCTCAGCCCTGCTGCCAATCCGAGGCGCTTCCGGCTAGCTAGGAACTTGTCAACCGTGATTTTCGCTCCTTCGAATCCATCTATGCCATCAACGGTCGGCTTGGCAGCGTATACAACAGTGTCAGAAGCGTTCAAAGCGCTTTGGGTGAGCGGGCCACCTTGACGGTTGGGGCAATCGATTACCACTAGATCAGCCGAAGAGCCGATTAAGGAAGTTTTCAGCCGGATATCCAAGTGATCGGAACTGTCTTTCTCGCGGTTGGACACCGACCTCGATGACGGCAGAACTCGTAAATTTGGGCTCCAGTGAGACGATACGGCTAATTCGTCAGCCCAACCCTCAGGGTCCTCGTCCGCAAGTATCGCACCAACATCCAATCCTGCCTCGCGTGGCTGAACTGCCGTCCATTTGGTGGTTGCAGCTCTTGGATCCAGATCAATCAGCAACACATTCTTGCCAGCTTCGGCAGCCACCATCGCGAGCGAAACAGCAGTGGTTGTTTTGGATACGCCACCGGACTCGCTATAAACCATGATCGTTTGCATGATTCTATTCTACCTGAAATCATTCTTTCATGCAATAAATAAATATTTATTGCATGAAAGAATGATTTGTTTCCAAAGCTGATGCGCCCTCGTGCAGACTTCTTGAGGTCATCCCAACACTGGTGCACAGCCCTTCGCGCATCAAGTCAATCTCGCGCCATATTGCGGAAAGTATCTCTCCTCAGGCGAATCAATAATCACTAGCTGTCTGAGCGTAGGTATCTATGAAGGGGCCTTCTCAGCTTTGCGGCTACAGTAAATATTTCATGAAATAAATAAAGATTTCATGAAACCTTTATTGCAGTCGACTGAAGACGCATCAGGTGAGACGTCTACTTTTTCGATCGAGATTTTGCAAGGGCGGCTCTGACTTTGGCTGCGCCCCGTGTAGCTGCGGTTTGTTGTTTTGGTTGGTTGATGGCATGTTTGGCTCTGCGTTCGGCTGCGGCGCGTGCGGCGGCTCGGGCGTGGCTGCTGGCGGCTGCTGCTTGTTGGGATCGGCTGAGCATGATTTCTCCGGTGGGGGTGCGCCATTGGTTCATGCGGTGCAGGATCGCTGCGCGCAAGATTCGGCAGTAGTCGATGTAGGACTGAGTTTCACGGTTGTGCTGGGGGAGTGCTCCCCAGGCTTCCTTGCCGTGCAGGCCTGGGGTGGTGCGCCATTCCAAGGCGTGCTGGAAATCTGAGATTGTCCATCCGGCATCGAAGAATGGCTTAGCGATGTTCAGGATATTTTTCTTGGAAAAGCGGGCAAAATCTGGCATCCGACGCAAGATTTCAGCGGCAGCCGATAGCCCCTGTCCTCTAGAGCTGATCGTTCTGTGAGCTGGCCATAGCTCAACTGGTCGATCATCGTTGTGGTGAGTTCGCACGGCGGAGCCGTGCCCAAAAAGGTTTTCAGTGCCGCGTAGCGGCTCATTGTGAGTGTTTTCTTCGCGCGTGCGCGTGTAGGAACTTACTTCGTAAGTGGTTAACCCCCCTACGGGGAGGGGTTCTAAGTTATTTCCACAGGCAGTGTTGTTGGGGTTTTGGTGGGTTGGGCGGGTTGTGGTGGTGTCTTCGGCGTCTTGGGGGCGTAGTCCGAGGCCGATGGGGCGGGTGATGACGTAGACGGGGGCTTCGTTGGTGGCTGGCTGGCCGGCTTTGGCGGCGTATTCGGCGCTGCGGCCTGAGGCGACGATGCCGAGGATGCCGTGGGTGCGCAGGAAGCGCAGGGCGTTGCCTACGGTGGCGCGGGATACGCGTGCTTTAGAAGCGATGGTGTCCCAGGTGATGCGTACCGTCATGCTCTCGTGGTCGGTGTAGCGAAGCAGTACCCAGAGCACGGCGAGGATGTTGCGTTTGCAGTCCGCGCGGCGGCATAGCAGCTCGTCCAGGGAGCGTGTGGCGCGCCATGCTTGGGCGGTGTGGTCGACTTTGCGGCTGCCGTGGGGGATGGCCCAGGCAATCGCGCGGGGCGAGGTTTCCTGGGCGCGTGAGACCCGCTTGATGTGCAGGGGTGCGGGGGTGTGGGCGTGTTTGGTGGCGAGGGCTTCTTTGGCCGCGTTGAACTGCGTCTTGCCTTTAGCGCTGAAGGTTTGGGGGGTTTCTGCCTTGGTGAAAGGGCGGTGTCCTTTGGCTGTGTGGGCGAGGATTGCGGCGATGCGCCCGTCGGTGGGGCGGGTGCACCAGCGTGGTTTTGTGGTGTGGATCGCGGTGTTTTGTGGCGTTTCGGGGGTGCTGGTGCTTGATTGGGCGCGCGGAGGCGCTACTATAGACACATAAGTCCTTTTCTCTTTGGAGGGTAAAGGAAGGGGAGCGTCCGGCTTGGTAACCGGAAGCTTCGTGGTAAATCCCGATCTGCTGTACTCGGCAAAGTGTTCAGATCGGATTCAGAATTTCAGTCCCGCGCTTTGCGCGGGCTTTTCTGTTTAAGGCTTGTCGATAGGCAGGTGGCCTTCCGCATCTTCACGAAGCACCCAGTTAGGGAGACCTCGTTCGTCAAGTTCAAGAGTTTCGACCATCATGTCGAATAGGGCTGCGCCCGAGATACCAGCTTTTGCAGCTAGTTCGGTGAACTTATCCCTGTTTTCGCGCTCGACACGCCATCCCAATGGGATGGGATCTTTCATTGACCCCTTGGGGCGCCGTGGTGAACTCATATGACCACAATATTGGATAGCGCTGTTATTAAGAGGTTTACGACACGCCTTAATTTTTAAAGATTCTGCTTATTTCTTCTCAGCCCCTCTCGGTCAGGCTGTAAGTGAGTCAACCACGACCCACCACTGACCCTTGGGAGCATGTTTGGCAGGTGCGGCAGCAGGCATTGGAGGATTATTATCGGTTGCATCCGGCACGTTTTCATTACCGTCCGGTGACGCCTGCGCCTGCGGGGGTCGTGGGGAGTAATCTGCCGTCAGAAGAGGCGGGTGTTGCGTTGCAGGCAGCTTAGTGACTCCACACAGCTTGACATTTTTCGGTTCCTAAGAGGCTGACTCACGATGAGACGATTTTCGGCAATCTTCCCTGGCTCACTTGAAGATGGGCTCCTTTTAAAAACGACGTTGCCGTCCCATAAAGAGAGGAACGGCAACGGCTTGCATCAGCAATGACACCGATTACTTAGCAGAGGAGATAACTCCTACTGAATCAACCAATTCGGCCATTGAGGTTGCACTATAGACTGCTTGCCGAGCACGTACCAAAGCGCGCGGCCAGTTAACGATTACAGCTCCACTGACCGAACTTCCATCCGCAGAATAGATGACCGCAAACTTACCTGCGGTGATTTCTCCGACGAGTTGAAACTTCTCAGCACCGGTATTACCGACAACTTGGATCTTCCAGTCGAATTGATCACTCCATACATATTCCTTAGGAATGTATTCCTTAGGTTCCCGCGGGTTTACGATATTGTGAGCAACTACGAGGGCTTGTTCTGCGGCACTGGTCCAGTGCTCCAGCCGTGTGGTTTCGTTTTCTGCAGATTGGTATCGGCAAACATCGCCTAAAACATAGATGTCTTCCGCGGAAAGTGCGCGCAACGATTTATCACACACGATTCCGTTGTCGAGGTGTAAGGCCGATCCTTCAAGCCACTCAGTGTTAACTTGGGCGCCAATACCTACCAGAATTGCGTCCGCTTCCAATACCGTTCCATCGGATAATACGACGGATTTCTTCATATCATCCCGGCCGATGCCTTCAATGCTGTCTACACCGCACTCAAAGAACATTTCGATCCCCTCCGACGCGTGCTTGTCAAAGAAAATCTTGCCGACTTCCTCATTAAGTACACGTGACATCGGTGCTGGTAGTGGATCGACAATGCTTACACGCAAACCGGCTTTTTTGGCTGTAGAAGCAGTCTCTGCGCCTATGAAGCCGCCTCCAATTACCACCAAATGACTCCCGGGAATTAAGTCCTTCCGCAATCGCGTGGCATCATCCGCAGTACGTAGTACGTGTATGTTAGCGTCTTCACCCCATGGAGATCTGCGAGCACGGGCCCCGGTGGCGATGACCAAGGTATCGTATGAGACGGCTGAACCGTCTTCTAAAAGAAGTTTCTTTGTATCAATCTCGACACCTGATGCAGCAACGCCAAAACGCCATTCAGCTCGTAAGTCCCGAAACGAATCCTCATCCAGCAGCGGAATCGCTTCGACGCCCTGGTCTGTGGATAAATGCGCCTTTGAGAGTGGTGGTTTATCGTAGGGACGTTCTAACTTCTCCGCTTCAACATATATAAGTTGACCATCAAAGCCCTCATTCCGTAGTGCTTGGCCCGCCTTGACGCCACCGACAGAAGCACCGACTATGACTACTTTGCTCATGATCACTCGTCCACAACGGTCAGTGCAGATACTGGACAGCTTCGCGCGGCATCAACGATCCGTTTGCGGTCCGCCGCATCGACGGTTTCCTTAAGGATCACAACAAGTCCGTCATCATCCAGGTCGAAGTAGTCTTCAGTACCGACCATACAGTTGGCATAGCCTTGGCATGCTTTTAGGTCCGCTTTTACAATTGCCATTTTAGATTCTCCATTCTGTTGACTCTGGAGTGTCGGGATACATCGGTTCGTAGGGCCGAGCGATCATTTCGCTGAAAGTCTGCGTGGTCTGCCAAGTTAGTGCTTCCAGTTCCATTGGATCGAGGGCAATCCACTGTCCAGACTTGGGGGATTCGATTAGCAGACGAGCACCGTTACGAGTCTCGACGTGGGAAACTCGGATTTCGCTAAATTCATTGGCGATCGTTAGTGACTCACCGATTTTGCGTTCTCGGAGAGTGATCAACTCTTCAAGTGCGCGGCGGGCCGCGGCTCGGTCGATATCTTCGCCTTCCCACTCAAGACTAGTCATAGGAAGATCGCCAAGTTCTGCGTGCGAAGTACTGATTCATCGACCATGATCACCCGACGGGCAAGCTTGTACCCTTCGTCGGTCTTGCGAAGTACATCCTCACGCATTGCAGAGATGTATGCCGCAGGATTCGTGTCCCCTCTGCTGCGGAAAAGCAACACCGCAGATTCGACGATCAATTCATCCTCGACATCCGTCTCGAAAGTACGAACGTTGGTGATGTAGTGCCGCAGGCGTGATGGTGGGTCTTCCGTCCAAGCGTGCTCTGTCAGGAAGCGCGCCACACGCCGAGAAAGCGAATATTTATTTTCGTCCCAATGGGCCATGCCCGGACTGGTTGTGTAGCCTGCCCCAAGAGCCGTAGTAACACGCACGGGCATGATGTAGTGAACATCATCGGCAATAGTTTCCAGCCAGTCTTCGTAGCGCTGGTCATCAAGGGTGTAAGCCTCTTCTACCAACCAATGCCAAAGGTCCATGTGCCGTGGATCGTCGAATTTTAATGACGGGCCGATTTTGCGAGCCTTAGTTGAATCACGTACTAGTGGAGACTGCTGAGAAATAAGTGCACCTTGTTCGACACTCATATTTATGCATCCGCCTTTGCTGCAGTTTCTGAAGAAGTGCATGTTCCGTTCGTGCTGCAGTCCATACCTTCAACACCTCCTAGTGATATTGGGCGTGTTGCGACCGGTTCGTCATTTTCAACCATGTCAGCCCAACGTTCAAGCAGATGTCGCTGGTTATACTCGCCATAACCCACGAAAGCTTCCCCCGGGGCAGACCACTGCTCGTTGGTTAGAGCAGGCACGACATTCTGGCCGTTTTTCAACAAGCCCATCCGACCATTCAGTAGCAGACGCCGTGCCATCGATCCCTTAGCTGTATTGGTCAGCGAAACCCAGTTCTCGACATCATCTTGCTCGAACATACCGGTCGAACCAAAGCACATTAGGTAGGCTTTATAGGAAAGCTCTTTGAACTCGTCCGGAGCAGCGGCATCAACAGCAAACCACGAGTAGACTTCGGTCTCGTTTTCTGAAATTGGTACCCAGGTTCGCAATGAGATAAACGGGAGAACTTCCTCGCCGTCTTCAACCTTGGGCCAGTTATGAACCAGTGACATATTTGGGAAGACAGAGGCCGCGGAAATCATAAAGCCATTCTTTCCAACGACATCAAGCTGTGCCTGGGACCAAGTTTCTTTCATACGGTCAATCATCACGTCAGGGTAGCCCACATAGCGAAGGCGTTCTTCTAGGCTGCCTTCGGGCAATTTATAAGTGGTTCCACCCCCGTTTCCAGCCCAGTAAGTGTTCCCATCCTTACGTTTTTCAGCCTTAGGTTCACGGAATAACCCGATCTCGACGACGGAAGTGTGGGTCTGGGGAGTGTGGTACATGTCCCCAGCAAAGTTTTCTGCCCCAATCTTCCAGTTGGCATTGACACGCCACCGCTGCGGACCGCGAACTTCTAGACCCTCACTTGACTGCTTGGTGTAGAAATCAAGGAAGAATTTGAAATCTCCAAGAAACTCGTCGAGGGTCGGCGCGTCCGGATCCATTGAGATGAAGATCAGACCGTTGTAGGTATCCAAGTTTGGTGCTGGGAGCAATCGGGCGCCCTTTTTGCTGAATCCTTCTTCTCCTCCGTATGCCTCTTTATGGAAAGGGAGGCCAACAATACGGCCGTCATTTCGGTAGGACCAGCCATGGTAGGGGCATCGGAAATGCGATGCGTTGCCCATCTCGGCGCGGCACACTTGCATACCACGATGGAGACACATGTTGAAGTGGGCGTGGATTTCACCCTTTTCATCGCGTACAAGGATGAATGAATCATCAATGACCTTGCGCAGAACGTAATCACCTGGCTGAGGAATCTCTGATTCATGGCCAACAAATATCCAAGCGCGGCTAAAGAGGTTCTTTTTCTCCGCCTCGAATACATCGGCATCGTTATAGATGTGCGCCGGGAGCATACCGCTACGAACATCACTGAACACTGTTGGATCAACCATCACGCAAGCCTTCTTCTAGAAAGAAACTGATTCTGATGTACAGAATGCTAACCCAATTTCAGTCTCGGCGCTACCCGGTTAGTGATTTGAAGCACCAAAAGGAACGTCCCCTTCCCTTCGAGGCAGAAATCTTCCCAGACGGCGTGTCAGGCGACAAGCGGCGATGCACCGCAAGAAATATGGTTGACATCACAATCTGTGATGCAGAATAATCTTCTGCATTACAGAAAATCACCACTCGTAGTTGGGTTATGCCCAGATCACCGTTGGAAAGGAGGAAACTCAATGTCAATCCACGTACTGGGCGTAATCGTCTTAGCGCTGGTATTCATTCTTGGAACACTGCGTCCAGTCAACATTGGGATCTACGCGCTCATTGGGGCGTTCGTCCTCGGCGTTGGATTCATGGGGGAGTCTTCCAAGGAACTTTTAACGGGATTCCCCGGGGACGTTTTCGTACTGCTTGTAGGGGTTACCTACTTATTTGGACTCGCAGCTACAAACGGGACACTAGAATGGATCGTCGATCGTGCCGCCGACCGCATCGGTGATCGACGTGCGCTAATCCCCTGGCTCTTATTCGTATTTTCCTCAATCCCCACGCTCGCGGGGGCATTGGGTCCAGCGGGTATCGCTATGCTTGCACCGCCGTGTCTTAAATTAGCGGAAAAATACAGAATCAATCGCAAATTGGCTGCCCTAGTAGTGATGCATGGCTCTTGCGCGGGTAATTTTTCCCCATTGAATGGCTTGGCCGTCGTGGCACAAGCGGCAGCCGAGCAAAATGACATCGTCATTTCTGGTATGGCACTATTCCTGGGAAACTACGGTTACAATCTTGCCCTCGCCGTCGTGATTTACATTATTTTCGGTGGCCTAACACTGCTCCGTGAAGGAGCCGAAACGCGTGCCGAGGTTCGCATGTCGGCTGGGACCAGGTCTTTAGCGCGCTCAAGTGTCATGGTTGGCGCTGGCGCTAGTGCTCCTGCAGTGCGAACTCCCATCTCCGTGCCGGACAGGACAGGGGAATTAGCCGATAATCTTCCTAAACGAATTCGGATGGACCAAGTTTTTACCATCCTCGCCATTGCCGGCGTGGTCATCGTTGCCCTCGGATTCAAGCAAGATCTAGGCTTTACCTCGTTGATCGCAGCAGCAACATTGCACAGCATCTTTGTAAATCGATTCAAGGGCGCTGATAAGAAGATCGTATGGTCTGTCGTCCTTTTGATCACTGGCATTATGACACTCGTGGCTGCAATGCAGCGTTTCGGTACCATCGACTGGGTGGGTTCAGGTATCGCAGGACTCAACGCCCCTCTTCTAACGGCCTACTTACTTTGCCTAGTTGGTGCTGTTACAAGTGCTTTCGGTTCCTCCGCTGGTTTGATCGGAGTATTGGTTCCTTTGGCGGTTCCGTTTATCGTACAAGGCGACATCGATCCAACATGGGTCATCGTTGCGCTTGCTGTCTCTGCGACAGTAGTTGACGCCATGCCTTTTTCCTCTGTAGGCGCCCTAACTCTTTCCAACACCCCCGAGACGGAACGACCCAAAATGCTCAAATTCATGTTGGTTTGGGGAACGGCCATGGTCATTACAGCCCCGGCCTTTACCTGGCTAGCGTTCGTTCTACCAACTTCTCTCTAGCTTAAAAAGACAGTCTCCTTTTAGACAAATCTTCTTCGGCGGCAAGGCCACGACACGCCTGCATGACCCATTATGTACGTCAACTTCGCTAGCAAAGAAGACATCACTGAACAGCTGACCCGTCGCGTATCTCACTCCCAATGAGTCGTTCTCCGGCTCATTGGGAGTGGGAAGAGATGGGCCCGTCTGTTCTAGGGGCCCATTCAAATACGTCAAATCATAGAAAAACTTCAAGATTACCGCCGTTCTCCCGATCGAAATTGATACTATGTTGAACACTTAGGAGTGTTAAGGAATACGATGCTAAAGAAAAGATGGTTAGAAGGAAAACGAGCACTGATCGTCGGTGCTGGTTCGGGTATAGGACGAGCTGTGCTCGATGCATTTCTAGCAGAAGGAGCTCAAGTTGCCGCACTGGAACGCGATACCAGCAAAGTCGCGTTACTGAAAGACCAGCTACCTGATATCCCGGTCATATTAGGTGATGCTTCCACCCGAGAATCGAACCAAAAGGCAGTTGATGCTACCCTAAAAGCCTTCGGAGGATTAGACACGCTCGTAAATTGTGTCGGAATATTTGATTTCTATCAGGGCATCGGCGAACTCAATCCGGATCAGATTGATTCGAGTTTTAACGAAATTTATAGTGTCAATGTGAAAAGTCACATACATTCAGTAAAGGCCGCGTTGCCTGCCCTTCGTATGTCCGGCGGTTCGGTGATCCTAACCGAATCCACCTCAGCGTATTATGCTGGCCGTGGGGGCATCATGTATGTTTCCAGCAAATTTGCAGTGCGTGGGCTCGTTACCGCACTCGCACACGAACTCGCCCCAGAGATCCGAGTGAATAGTGTGGCTCCTGGCGGAACAATCGGCACGGATCTCCGCGGAGCAGATTCGCTCGGGCTTAGAGACCGCAGCTTGGGTAATACTCCAAATCGTGAAGCCGACATAGCAGCGCGGGTCCCACTTCAAGTTGCCTTGTCCGGAGAAGACCATGCCTGGAGTTACGTATTTCTCGCTTCCGATAGGTCTCGCGGAATTTCGGGCGATGTGATCCATTCAGACGGGGGAATGGGGGTTAAAGGATGACTACTTATCCTTATGCTGAAGAAAGACAATTAATTTCGGATGCCTGTCGAGTGTTGGCTAGCCGCGGGTTAGCGGATGGGCTATTAGGGCACATTAGCCTTCGCGTATCGGACGAACACATCTTAGTACGCTGCCGAGGATCCAACGAGCGGGGTTTAGGCTACTCAGAGCCCAGCGATATTCGTCTGGTTCACTTTGATGGCAGCCCCGGTGCTCCGGGTGAACTTGACGGATGGAGTGTACCTAACGAACTTCCCTTGCACACCGAGGTCCTGCGCACAAACCATGGAGTAAACGCAGTAGTCCACGCGCATCCTCCGAAGGTCGTTGCTTGTGACTTAGCTGGAATTCCAATTCGCCCGATCATCGGAGCCTATGACATGCCGGGCTGCAAACTTGCTGCAGCAGGTGTTCCCGTGTATCCGCGCGCAGTTCTAGTAAGAAATCAAGAGCTAGCCGCAGAAATGGTTCAAGCAATGCAGCAACGACCGGTAGTGTTGCTACGGGGCCATGGCCTTACTAGCGCCGCTTCCTCAGTCGAGCAAGCGGTACTACAGGCTATCAGTGTGAATACGATTGCAGAGCTTTCGTTGCAAGTAGTTTCGGCTGGAGGCGTGTTAGTTGATCTTTCCGAAGAAGATTTCAATGAATTACCTGATTTGGGTTCAGAGTTTAACAATTCCATAGCGTGGCGCCATGAAGTATCACGACTTGGCGGTGTATTAAGCTCCACAAGTGATATTAAGCTTGCTTCACAATAGCGATACCGGCGAGTGAGCCAATTCGTGCCAAACGAAACTTAGATTACCCTTGAAATATATAGTTATCGAGGCCCAAGATACGGCTATATGTCGTTCTCAGGCTTCGATAGCTTTAAGTGCTACAAGGAGTGAGTCTGAGTTCATGGTTACAAAACGAGAAGATAGGCAGACTGTTCCCCCTCCCTCTGCGCACGTACGCGTCGTGGCCACATGGCTCGCGATCTTCCCCATGGTCTCTCTGGGACTCTATGCAGTTGCTCCATGGAGCAAAAACTGGCCCCCAATTCTCAGCGCTTTTTTGCTGACAATCGTAATTGTTCCATTATCTGTTTATTTTATCGTGCCGAAAATAATCCAGATTTATGGAATATTTTTCACCCGCCGAAAGAACGTTTCGAAACAGGGCGGAGGAAAGCTCGATAAAAATCCTTGAGCAACCCCGCGGGATGAATTTAAAATAGCAAAAAAGCGGGTCGAATATGTAGATTCTTAATTTGCTCCGGAGGATCCAACAGAGTAGCTTTTATCCCAGCTCCTGCAGTCCGTCTTCCGCATCAGCTACAAAACGTTTTCATCCCCAGATAATTCACTCATTTGCAAGTTCGTCACGACTTCCACCGTGAGCCGAATTGATTAAAATATTGATCTTTATGAACTATCGCCTTTAGATCTAATGTGCTCTTTCGTCTGAATGGTTATTTGACTAGAGCGCTAGCAACCATGGCATGAAGTTTACGCCCCATCTTCTCAATATCTTGTTTGCTGATTCGCCCCGATGGGAACGATAAGCTCACCGCTAAGTGCATTGGATTAGATGCTTGCGGCAGCACAGTTGCCACCGAAGTAACACCATCTTCGCTCTCTTCCAAACTTAATCCATATCCACATTTGCGGATCACCTCAAGTTCAGTTTCCAACTCTTTAAGAGTACTGATTGATCGCTCGTTTACAGTCTCCAGGGATGCACTTCGAAATAACCCATGCAACTCTGATATATCCAGCTCCGCAAGCAATGCTTTTCCTGATGAACTGCAGTTTGCTGGCAATAATTGTCCAACACGACTCACAACACGAACAGTTTGAGGGCTTTCCAATCCATCAATATAGCGAACGTTTGTTCCCTCGCGTACCGCGAGATGAACGGTCTCTCTGAACTCCCGCTGAATCTGTATCAATAGCGGACGGACCTCGGTACGAACATCGAAACGTTGAAGTATCGAATACGAGATTTGAGAAAGAGCAGGACCGGGCTTATAGGTCTTATTCAGAGGGTTCTGTATAGAAAAACCCCTGTACTGCAATGCAGCTAGGAGGCGATGCGCGGTTGATGACGCTACACCTAACAATTCGGCTACCTCAGATAGACGCACTTCATCGTGGTTGCCTAGTAGGTACACAACTTTGAGAGCGTTGTCCACGGACTCCAAAGGATACTGCGGGAGTGATCCAAAGGTTGGCGCGCCTCCTAGGTCTCTTTTTTCCATAAGCTTATTCTACTCTCCAGAACATCTTGGTTGGGTCCCTTTAAGCAGTCCAGCAGCTATGCGATAGCTAACTGATTCTCTCTAACCCACTCATCCCAAAACCGGGACGGCGTCAACCCATCCAAAGACCCATGGGGACGCTCATGATTGTAAATGTCTTTCCATTCATCAGCCAAATACTTCGCTTCCACCATAGTGTCCATAATTTCCCCGGAAAGCTGTTCACGCCGGAACTGCGCATTGAACGACTCGATAAAACCGTTCTGCCAAGGTGAGCCCGGATCGATAAACGCAGTGGACACCCCCACAGTGTTGCACCAATCCACCAGCGCGTCAGCAGTGAACTCAGGCCCGTTATCACACCGCACAAACGTTGGCTGGATCCCAGTTTCAGCAATGATGTCCTCCAAAACAGCCACCACATCAGCAGCTTTAAAAGACCTGCGGGGAATGATCGCCAAAGCGGTCCGCGTGTACTCATCAATGACATTGAAGAACCGGATATGACGGCCACAAGAAGTGACATCCGACTGGAAATCAAAGCTCAGTACATGCATCGGGTACTCGGCGGTCAACCGCTTCTGTTCCCCAGCGTCTGGGCCGGTGCGCCGCTTCTTTCGACGCTTGGGCTTACAGACCAAGCCTTCTTCTCGCCATAATCGTCGGATGCGCTTGCTGTTCAAGACAGTGTCATTCCATCGTTCGGTGGCCAGCAAGTGCCAGCGGGCTTTGCGCCACCCCCACGTTGGATGCTTAGACGCGACAGCCCTCAAGTCGGCTCGTAGCTGCGCTTCGTCAAAGCTCATCGGTGTTTTTTTCTTACGTAGTGCCGAGCGGTTCTGGCCCAGAACGTGGCAAGCGAAGCGTTCGGACGCCCCGAATTTTTCCATCGCCATCCGTACAGCACGGCGGCGTGGTTCGGGGCTTAGAATTTTCCCTTGGCAACCTCAGTAAGGATGTCGTTGGCGAGCATCTGATCAGCGAGCAGCTTCTTGAGGCGCGCGTTTTCCTTCTCTAGCTCCTTGGTACGTTTGCTGGCTTCAGCGTTTTTCTCGGACCCGTACTGGTTGATCCAGCGGTACCAAGTAGCTTCGGTGATCTGAAGTTCCTTGATGACCTCGATCATCGGGTGTCCGTCGTTGAGCATCTTTTGTCCTTGACGGACTTTAGCGATGACCTGGTCTGGTGTGTGTCTGCGTGCCATTGTTTCTGTGATTCCTCCTGTGTCCATTGTCGGACACGAGTACTCGCATAGTCACTGGACTACTTTCCGGGGACCCAACCAATCGGAGCCGTGGCCTTACTCCTCGTCTATGTGTCGGTGATGGACAGTCTCGGCTACATCACATCCACCGTGTTGTTCCTGGCACTGGCCCTCCTACTCATGGGTATCCGAAAAATCCCACTACTCGTGGTCATACCCGTGGGATTCAGCACGGTGCTGTTCCTGATGTTCTACAACGTTTTCGGAGTATCTCTCCCCCGTGGATTCCTGGAAAGGCTGATCTCATGAACGATCTGCTGATTGGACTCGAAGCAGTCCTATCATGGCAGCCCTTGCTGTTCATGCTCGTAGGGGTGGTCGGCGGCATTGCGGTAGGAGCCATCCCTGGTCTCACGGCAACGATGACCATCGCAGTCCTCCTGCCTTTCACCTTTGCGCTGGATCCGCTTCCCGGGGTGTGCTTCCTCTTGGGGATCTACTCAGGTGCTGTGTATGCCGGCTCCATTCCGGCGATTCTGCTGCGTATCCCCGGTACACCATCCTCAGCAGCGACCCTGCTGGACGGCTACCCAATGGCGCTTAAGGGAAAAGCCGGTCAAGCCTTGACGATATCCCTGCTGGCCTCCGGATTCGGCGGCCTCATCGGCGGAGTCCTGCTGCTGGCACTCGCCCCGGTGTTGGCAGGATTTGCTCTCAGCTTCGGGCCAGCCGAGGTTCTGCAAACGCACTCGCCTGTGAACATGCGCGTGCGCGCGGTTTCAGTCTACTCCCATCTGTGGACGGTGACCTTGCCGACTGTGCGGCCGTTCTCGACCAACTCGTGCGCCTCGCGGAGTGTGGTCGGTGAGATCGGCGCGAGTGTCGTTGTGGCCGTGGTGCGGATGCGGCCCTGATCTACAAGGTCAGCGACAGTGTTCAGGAGCTGGTGCTGTTCAATCATGTCCGGGGTCTGCCTGAGCGGGCGGGTGAACATCAGTTCCCAGTGCCAAGCGATGCTCTTGCCCTTGAGCGGGAACACGTCGCGCGGACCGTCGTCAATGGCGACAATATGCCCGAACGCTCGAACGATCCGCGCATAGGTTTCGATCTGCCCCGCGGAATGCGCGGTGAACAGCCAGTCCACGCCATCCTGCGCGACGGCGAGCACCTGCTCAGCCAGGTCGTCGCGGTGGTTCACCACATGCTCCGCGCCCAGGTTGCGCACCCAGGCGGAGCGTTCATCGTCGGAGGCGGTGGCGATCACGGTGACGTTCGGCAGGAGCGCGTCGGCCAGTGCCAGCATGATCGATCCGACTCCGCCGGTCGCGCCGATCACCAGCAGGGTGCCGGTCGAGTCCTCGGTAAGGGCGAGCCGCTCGAACAGGGTCTCCCAGGCGGTGATCGCCGTCAGCGGCAGCGCAGCAGCGTCGGCAAACGACAGCACCTGCGGCTTGCGCCCCGTAATCCGCTCATCCACAACATGCAGGCGCTGGTTCGTACCTGGCCGGTCGATGCTGCCCGCGTAGTACACCTCGTCACCCGGAGCGAACAGCGTCACCGCTGAGCCGACCTCGCGCACCGTACCGGCGGCGTCGAAGCCGAGCACCTTGAACCCGTTCGCAGGAGCGCCTTCCCGCAGTTTCACATCGACCGGGTTCACCGAGACCGCCTCGACCTCGACCAACAAGTCATGCGGTCCAAGTTCGGGCACCTCGACCTCGCGGGCGGTCAGCGCCTCGGGGTCGGTGGCGGGGAGGTTCTTCTCGTATCCGATCGCAGTCGTAGCCGTCATGCCAATTATGGTTCCCCAGACCTACTGGTTACCGTCAAGGCAACCTAGTACCCATCGGATACCATGAACGTATGAGTCAGACCGTGGATGAGTGCGACCGGAACGACGTGTACGCGGCCATGTGTCCGTGCCGCGACATGCTCGACCTGCTCGCCAACAAGTGGAGCGCCCTGGCCATCGGTGCGCTCGAAGACGGGCCGCAACGCAACGGGCAACTCAAACGACGCTTGGAAGGCGTCAGCCCCAAGGTGCTGTCCCAGACCCTCAAGCGTCTCGAAGACCACGGCCTGCTCACTCGCACCGTCTACCCCGAGGTTCCCGCTCGCGTGGAGTACGAACTTACTGACCTCGGACACAGCGCAGCCGCCCCGTTGAAGCATCTGCGCGACTGGGTTGAACACAACGTCGGAACCGACCAGTAGCGACCCCCTCGGCGCTACATCGAGCCAGGAGTCCCGGCCTCCGCGTAATACCGCGTCAACACAGACGAGGCGTCGCGGTCGCCGTCACCGGACACGACAGAGTTCAGCAGGTACCGGTACCCGTCACCGGTCGTCATCACCCTAATTGATAACGTCACACCTAGAAGGTGCGAAGTAACCGACGCGCGAGCACAGGAGCGCTTCTGTCATTTCGAAGGCGAGACTTCGCGCGATTGGGATTCGCCGGGCCATCCTTCTTCTCTTTCGTCGAACGTCACCGCAACACCGTGTCGCTGGGGTTCGTGAAATCTTCTTCCGGAAGCGAAACCCAGGTACTGCGCCATGAGGAACTCGCCGCAGCGATGCACAGGCGTTCGACAGTTCGGTCGCACGAACCGATCGTTTGTTAACGGACGGCACTGTACGTCGATCGAAAGTCGCGCCGACACCCCCTGCGAATTCGCGTCGCGGGATAGTTTGCCAGGATCCGGCGATCAGCGTGGTGCGCATCAAGGAGGTGCGCAGCGGCCTCAGCACGAGGAGCCTGCCCGCGAGGCCGACCACCCCGCCCCTAGGAACGGTAGGAGTGCGACGTCGGGGCGAGCTGGGGGCCACCCCCCGAGACCGAAAGTAGCACCGCAGCGACGATAAGCGCCACGCCAACCAGGGTGGTCGTCAGCTCCCCGACCAACGAACCGATCCGTCCGCGTTCCTGGAGGTCTCGGAACATCCTTATGCTCAGCCCGAACGTTCCGTTCGAGCTGCGAACCGATCGTCTCGATGCGTCGTGGCAGACGCCTCAGCTGTCCACCGATGACCTGGAGTTGCACGCGGCCGTCGGCGAACATCTCCCTTGAGTCCATCGCCAGACGTATGAAATGAGGAGTTCGAGCAAGGGCCCGATCGACCAAGTCGTAGTCGGCAACGAGCTGGCACAGCGTTCCCTCGAGTGACACGAAGGAAACGACTGGCGTTCTCCTCCGCTGTTGGGGACGTCGGGTCGGCTGAAATAATGGCCGGGACGATACGGTGGCGAGTCAGAGCGCCGTGATCCACCGCGCGATCTCGTCAGCGAGCTCGTCGCTATTGTCTTCGGCCATCAGCATGTGGCCGTTCCCAGCGAGAACAGGCAGTTCGGACGACCAGAAGGTGACGGCGGCGCCCTGATCGGTGAGCCAGGCCACGATGTCCTGATCCAGCTGCGAGGGGTGGTCGGTATCGGCTCCACCCGTGAAGACGAGAATCGGCTTGTTCGTGAACGCGTCGGTCGGCCCGATCCTCATTTGGCTCCCACCGATGTTCTGACGCTGATAAAGCATCCGGGCCGGGATCGGCCGAAGGGTGCGGCGGAACACCTCGATGCACTCGCGGGGGAACCGCCGGCTGGGTCCGATGGCCTTGTCGTTCACGAAGGCGCTTGTGGGTTCCCAGAAACCCATCTTCGGGATGGTCCAGTCGATGGCCGCTCCACGGATGGAGACCTCCTGGTCGGACTCCCTCACGATCTCGGGCACCGCCTGTACATTTCCAGGCGGGCCCGGAGCGACGGCTACGAGCCCGTCGATGAGATCGCCATGCGTCTCTAGGAGGCGGAAGCCAATCGGACCTGCCATCGAGTGCACGACCAGCACGACGTTCCGGCCGAGACCAGAGAGGAACACGCCCATCCCTCGGCACACGCTCTCATAGTCCAGCCGCGCAGACGCCGCACGATCATCGACGTGTTGGGCCGCCTCATAGGACAACCCCAGCCAGTCCACCACCAGCACACCGTAGCCAAGCGATACCAATCGTGCCGCCCAGCCCTGTCGGCCGTCGGGCGTCTCGAGATAGCACTCCTTCGAGACACCACCCCCGTGCACGAGGACGATCCACCGAGCAGGCGCACCCGACGGCGCCAGTTCGGTGTACGAGATCGGCGCGACGTCGTCTGGGCGTGAAATCGAATCCATAGCTTCCCCAGTCCTGTTAGGCAATGACGGCGTCGAGGGCCCGTGCGAGCCTCTCCGGATGCGTGAGCATCACCAAATGGCTTCCGTCGATCTCGATCGTGCGCGGACTATCAAGCCGCCCGGCCGCGGCCTGGTAGATCTCAGCGGGAACGGACTGGTCCTGAGCGAGGAACACATAACTTGACGGGATGCTGCTCGCCCAGAACTGGTCGAGGCGGATCGGCTCATTGGACCAGCCTGCCGGCGTTGGGACGAGCCTCGGCTCGAGCGCGGCGAGCTGCTGCTGCTCGAACGGGGACATGTCCTGCATAGACGCGGCCCAGAGCTCAGGCGGCATGACGATGGTGTTGTCGTCGGACTGACTCGCAAGCGCCTTCATCGCTGCGACCAACGGATCGGGGAGCACGTCGTTAATGGTCTCGCCGTCGCGCAGCACCCAGGCGTCGACGAAGACGACCCGGCCGATGCGCTCGGGCATCGCCTCAGCGACGAGTTGGATGAGCGGACCTCCGCCGCTATGACCGACGAGCACGATGTCGAGCTGGGTGAGCTCTCTTACCTGATCGATCAGATCGCGCGCCATCATGCTCATCGTGACGCCGGAGCGGTCCACGTCACCGTCTTCGAGACCGCGCAGCGTCGGCGCGATCACCTCGTGCCCCATTCTGCGCAATTCGTCGGCGACGCCGTCCCACGCCCAGCCGCCTAACCATCCGCCGTGCACCAGTACGATCTCCATTGATCATCCTCTTCGCATATTTATCTGCTGAGCAGAACTTGTTCCTAACTAGAAGAAACAATAGCATGCGCGGCGCCAACAGTCCAGCATGGCTCGAGCTCTCTTCAGAACGCGCCGAACGACCCCTGCACCAGGTCGCAGGGGAAAGAGACGACGAGCCTTCAGGAGGTCAGGTCGGCCAGACGTACGGCTGCCTCATCGAGGAGTGCGACGAGGGTCTTCACCTTGCGGGGAGGCAAGCGGAACACCGGGGCAGATGCGTTGATCGCCAACCGCAGCCCGCTCGCCGAGGGAACGGCCACGGCCACCGAGGCCACGCCCTCCTCGCTCTCCTCCCGGTTCGTTGCATAGCCCTGCTTCGCGACAAGATCCAGTTGTGCGAGGAGCTCGGTCTTGGTACGGATCGACTGCGGAGTCACCTGTGAGAGTTGCTCGTCGGGGTAGAGACGGTCCAATTGTTCTCGCGGGAGCTGCGCCAGGAGAACCTTTCCCGTGGAGGTGCAATGGGCCGGCATCTCCTTGCCCAACCGTGAAGCGACTCGCACCGCCGTCGTCGGTTCCGAGACTGCGAGAAAGCGAGTGGAGTTGCCGTCGAGCGTGCCGAGGTGAACCGTCTCGCCGGCTTGGTGGCTGAGTTCCTCGAGGATCGGTTGCACGATCTGCGGGATGTCCATCTTTCTCAGCACCGAGAAGGCGATCGTGGTCAACGACGGCCCTGGCCCGTATGTCTTCGTTCGCGGGTCTTGCCGCACGAATCCTCGCCATTGAAGCATCGCGAGGATGCGATGCGCCGTTGAGGTCGCGACACCCAGGTGCTTGCTGGCGTCCGTCAGTCGAAGTTCGTTCTTCTCACCGAGCAGGAGCAGGAGTTTCAGGGCATTGTCGACCGACTCGATCGGGTATTGCGGAGCCGCATCGACTCCGTCGGCTGCTCTATTTCTCTGCACAACAGAAACTGTATCATTCCTGCCGGCCCTCAGGGCCGCCATCAAGGGCAAGGCGATCCCGTCCAGGTCTATCCGGACGCCGATTCGAGCAGCCGGCCCAGTCGTACACGAACGTCGGAAAGCGACGATCCCGCTGCGATGGACCGGCGGACTTCGACGAGAGCGCGGGGCCAATTCAGTACCACTGCCCCGTCGAATGACAGACCATTCTGAGAGTACAGAGACGCGATCCGGTCGGGTGTTCGAGGGTCCGTCACCATCTCGGGGTTGACTGCCGTCGTGCGACCGACGATGTGCAGCTTCCAGTTGAACTGGTCACTCCAGACATACTCGACAGGCAGATATGAGCGTCGGTCGTCGGGATGAGCGATGTTGTGCGCGACACAGCGCGCCTGGTCGACCGCATTCGTCCAGTGCTCAAGACGGGTGAGATCGCCGCGAACCGGATGCCGCCACCGCGCAACATCGCCGATCGCATGGATTTCCGGGGCGCCGAGTGCCGTGAGGAATTCGTCGCAGACGAGACCGTCGTCGATCTCGAGCCCTGAGTCCTCGAGCCATTCGACGTTCGGCACTGCCCCGATGCCGATGACGACGACATCACCGTGGAGCTCGGAACCGTCATCCAGGAGCACGCGGAAGTCTCCCTTCGCACCGTCGATCTGCGCGACCGTCCGTCCGAGAACCGCATGTACGCCATGCCGGGAGTGCTTCTGCGAGAAGAGGGCGCCAATCTCGTCACCGAGCCGGCGTGACATCAGGTCGCGTGTCGCCGAGACCAGGGTGACATCGACTCCGAGCCCAAGAGCGGTCGCGGCGACCTCGGCGCCGATGAAGCCCGCTCCGATGACGATGATCCTGCGATCGGGAACTAGCTCGGCGCGCAGCCGGTCTGCGTCGTCGAGTGTCCGCAGCACATGGATTCCCTCGCCTTCACCCCACGGCGACGGCCGCGCGCGGACGCCGGTCGCCACCACGAGGTCATCGAAGCCGACCCGCCGTCCATTCGCCAGCCGGAGCTCCGACAACGCACGGTCCAGACCTACCGCCGGCACACCGAGACGAAGGTCGATGTTAAGCTCGAGCGCCTCCGCCGCCGTGAGGAGCGTGACCTCGGCTGCACCTGCACCGACGAGGTATCCCTTCGACAGCGGCGGCTTGTCGTAGGGCAGCACGGGCTCGGAGCCGATGAGCACAACGTCTCCGCGATACCCCTCTGCCCGAAGCGCCTGCGCGGCCCGTACCCCCGCGATCGACGCACCGACAATCGCTGTCGTCATTCGTCTTCCACCCGGAGCGCGGAAACCGGGCAGCTGTTCGCCGCCTCGGTGACCCGTTTCCGGTCGGCCTCGTCGACCTCTGTTCTGAGCAGGATCACGACGCCGTCGTCATCGAGATCGAAATAGTCTCCCGCGGCCATGATGCAGTTGGCGTAGCCCTGACAGAGCCCGAGATCCGCTTTCACGACAGGCATGTGTCACTCCTCTCCTGCTTCTTCAGGCGTTATCTCAGGGAACATCGGTGCGAACGGTTGGGCGATCATGGCGGAGAACGTCGCCGTAGTCTGCCAGGTCAGCGCCTCGAGCTCGAGCGGATCGAGAGCGACCCACTGCCCGGATCGCGGCGACTCGATCAGGAGCCGGGAGCCGTTGCGTGTCTCCACGCGAGATACCCGGATCTCCGAGAACTCATTGGCGATCGAGATCGGAGCCCCTACCCGCTGGTCTTCGAGCCGCTGACGTTCGTCTGCTGCTGCGATGGCCGCGATGCGGTCGTCCTCTTCGCCTTCCCATTCGAGTTTCATAGGAAGATCGCCAGATTCTGTGTGCGCAAGACCGACTCGTCGACCGTGATGGTTCGGCGTGCGAGCTGCAACCCGCCGCCGACACGTCGCAGAACGTCTTCGCGGCCGGCCGAGATCACCGCGGGCTCGTGCACGTCGCCGCGACTGCGGAAAAGAAGCACCGCAGAATCGACGACGACCTCGCCCGGGACGTCGCTCTCGAAGGTGCGCACGTTCGTGACGAAGTGACGGAGCCGGGAGGGCGGATCCTCTGTCCAGGCGTGTTCCGTGAGGAAGCGGGCGACCCGCCGGCTCAGGGAGTACTTGTTCTCGTCCCAATGCGCCATGCCCGGAGACGTCGAGTACCCGGCGCCGAGCGCGGTAGTGACCTGCACGGGCATGATATCGAGCCTGGTTGATGCCATGGTAACTGTGGGAGCGGGCGTTCTGGGCTACTTCATGATCAAGGGCGGCTTCCCTCAAGCCCCGCTGGTCATCGGCCTGATCGTCGGCCCGCTTGCTGAGACCGGATTCCGACGCGCGACGATCATCAACGGAGGAAATTACGACTGGGTCCTCCACCCAGTGCCGATGATATTGCTGATCATGAGCCTGCTCACCTTGGGCGTTCCGCTGCTACGGTCCTGGAAGGGCAGGAAGGGTAAGTCCCCGGCGGACCACTCGATCAATGACGGCGGAACTGGCAGCAGCCTCAGCGGCGCCGATGATCCGAAAGGCACCGACAATATGACTGACACCGGTGATGGCGCCATGACCGATTCCAACAAATTTTCGAAGGACGATGGCAGGGACGGTGGGACAGAGAACGCCCAGAAAAGCCGAGTCGAACGAGCCACGGAGAGGTGAGGAAGTAATGTCTAAAAACGTCGAGGTTCTTCCCTCCGTTGGCGTCATCGGTTTAGGAAATCTGGGTTTGCCGGTCGCCCGCCGACTGCAGACCTGTGGATTCCGGGTGGTCGGGTACGACGCCCGGTCGAGTGTCCGCGGCTCTGCCTTGGATCTTGACGTCGTGGAGTCGGTCCAGGAGGTGGTGGAGTCGTCGGACGCGGTCCTGATTCTGGTAGGGAGCGCGGGGCAGTGTGCCGACGTCATAGCCCACATTGTCGCCACCCCACCTAGTGGCAGTAGCCCAAAGGCTGGTGTCGCCCGTCTCCGGACAGTCGTGCTGATGTCGACAGTCGGCCCCGACGCGGTAGCCCGATTGGCTGATCCGCTCCTGAATCGCGGTATCGAGATGCTGGACGTTCCGGTGAGCGGGGGTGCCGACGCCGCCCGGGAGGGTCAACTGGCCCTCATGGCCGGAGGGCCGACAGCATCCATGGAACGTGTCCTGCCCTGGCTGGCACTCCTGGGAACAGTCACTCCGGTCGGGCCGCTGGGCGCAGGACAACTCGTGAAACTCGCCAACCAGATCGTCTTCTTCGGCACCCAGGCAGTGCTCCAGGAGGCACTGGACCTGGCCAGTACGGCAAGTATCGAGCGTGAGGCATTAATGGAGGTCCTCTCAGGCGGCACCGCAGACTGCTGGTCTGTCCGGAATCCCGATTTCCTACTCGAGACGGCCCGCGCTTACGAGAAGGCCGATGTGGCGCCCCAGCTACGGCCTTGGCACAAGGACTTGGCGCAAGCCCGTCAGGTAGCCCAGGATCGGTCCGTGGACGTCCCCGTGGTGCAAGCCGTCACCGAAGTATTCGGAGACCGTTTGGATGCACGAGCTCGAGCCTAGCTGCCGGCAGTGCCGCGTGGATGCTCAAGAACTTCAATCTCCCACGACGAGGCTGGTCAGGTCGGGGCGGTGGTCGAAGCGTGGACTGCCTTTGATCATCTCGCCTTTCGACTCCGGTGGCATACAGGTGGCTCTGAAAGGCAATAACGTGTGGCTCTCAGGACCTCAAATACTCAACTGCCCGAGGCCACCGCGGTGATGGATCCGTTCCAGGTAGTCCGCCTCGCCGGAGACGCCTTCGAGCGTTGCCGAGACCAGAAGGACGCCCCTCAACAAGGCGAGAAGGAGTCTGCTGACCGGGGCTGACCTGCTCACCAATCGGGAGCACTCTCTCATCCAGGACGTCTTTAACGGGAGTGAACATGTGGAGGTCGAGGCTACCTGGGCGTTCTCTCAGCCCCATGGTCGCCTCCTACCGGAAACCGAACTCGCCGCCCTGGGCCGGACGCTGAAGAAGCGGGCAGCGGATATCTTGGCCTACTTTCGACCGCCCCGGCAGTTCCAACGGCCCCACCGAAGCCATCAACGGCCGGCTCGAGCACCTGGGCGGCTCCGCCCTGGGCTTCCGAAACCTGACCAACTACATCGCCCGGTACCTACTGGAATCCGGTGGATTCAACCCCTCCTACACCCCGGATTATGAAGAGCCAGTTTTCGTACTTGGTTTGAGTCACCGCTTGCGGAACAGAGCATGATCTCAAAACCTGTCAGGTCACAAACGGTCGTTTTTGGCACAGTAGTTTTCGAACTTCAAGGAAAAATTTTAGTTAGGTGAAAATTCAACAAATTTATCGACAACATAGTCGCAAAACCCAGTGCCACAAACTATGCATCGAAACATCATGCGCCACATGAGTATTGAAAGATCCATGCGCGCAGCATCTCTGCAGTACCGCGCACCATGCCTCCGCTGGTGACGAAAAACTACGCGTTCAATTGACCCTATCGCCAGCGGCGTCTATTTCCCCTGCTGATAGACATCCGGAATCCCATCCGCATCATCATCGATACTCTCCGCTGCAAGCAGCTTCCGATATTGACGATTGCGGATGCCCAGAAGAATGGATGCCAGAACCGCAGCCAGGATAGAGGCAGCCAGAATCGCTACCTTGGCATGATCGTTAGCTGGGTCCCCTAAGCCGAAACTGAGTTCAGCCACAAGCAACGAAACGGTAAAACCGATTCCTGCCAGCAGGCTCACTCCCAAGAGGTCCACCCACTTCAGCTCCGGGTCCAGAGTGGCCTTCGTGAACTTAGAGGTCAACCAGGTTGCCAGCAAAATCCCGATCGGCTTTCCCACTACCAAAGCAATCATGATGCCTATCGCCACCGGATCAGTTAATGCCGAAAGCAGCCCTTCCATCCCGCCTACGGCCACGCCGGCTGAGAAGAACGCAAAGACCGGCACTGCGAATCCAGCCGACAACGGACGGAAACGATGCTCGAAGATCTCCGCTAGCCCCGGACCACTTTCATGTTTGTCCTTTTTGGCCTGATGCAGAACCGGAATGGTAAAGGCCAGGGCAACCCCGGCGACCGTGGCATGAATGCCTGAAGCATGTAGCAAAGCCCAAGCTGCGAAGCCGATCGGTAGCAAGATGAACCAGGCAGCCGATGATTTGAGCCCGAAGAACCTTCGGTATTTCTGCGCCAAGAAGCCATACAGCGCTAGGGGAATGAGCGCCAGCAGCAACGACGTGGAATTGATTTCGTCCGTGTAGAAGAAAGCGATGATGGTGATGGCCATCAGGTCATCAACCACCGCCAATGTCAACAAGAAGATACGCAGCGGGGTAGGCAAATGCGAGCCGATCACCGCCAGAACCGCTACGGCAAAGGCAATGTCAGTGGCAGTAGGGATAGCCCAGCCAGAGATCGACTCCGGGTCAGACCAGTTAACGGCTGCATAGATCAGCGCCGGCACAACCACGCCGCCCACCGCTGCAGCGACAGGGACAATGGCCTTGCTGATCTGGCGTAAATCACCTGCGACAATCTCCCGTTTGAGCTCTAAGCCGACGAGGAAGAAGAAGACAGCCAATAGCCCATCGGCTGCCCAAGCACCTAAGGTCAGCTCAAGATGCCAAGGTTCGTAACCGATCTTGAAATCGCGCAACGCGAAGTAGCTGTCCGACGCTGGCGAATTCGCCCAAATGAGTGCGAGAACCGCGGCGACGACGAGCAGAACACCGCCAATGGTTTCCTTGCGGAGAATTTCTCCGATCCTCAGGGCTTCAAGGTAACTGCCGCGACCGATCAACGATCGTTTGAGAAGAGGAGGGGCGCCCATAAAATGGAGTCCTTACTGTGGGTTCGACAATCTTATTGCCGACCAGACTTCCCGGCGCACCTGCATTCAACCCTACGGTATATCCCAGTGGATCCCCTATCGGATGACTGATGAACGCGTCAGATTCCCACGGGCACCCAATGCCTTCCTTCCCGCAGCAGTTCTTTTTCAAGAGACGCAAGCGCTATGCACGGAATACTTCACCGCGCTTTACCGGGAACCTTGGTTAGGAACAGATTAAAGTTCGATTCCGCTCAATTACTGACGCCAGCATGTAGCGACGGACCTGCTAATGGGTCTTACAACTCATAGGTTGCAAGACGTCTCACCACCTACCACTCCCCTGATGAAAAATCCGCGGAAACTCAACGGTTCGAAATTCTTGCAACCATGTGTCGCAACCAATGACGTAGAATTATGTCTACAACATTAGTTGCGAGACACCTCTGAAGGACCGATGACCAAACTGATCGGCTACGCCCGCGTATCCACGAAAGCCCAAGACGCCGACCGGCAAATCCAAGACCTCCTCGCCGCCGGCATCCGACGCGATGACCTCTACACCGACCATGGACTCTCCGGTGCATTGGCGAAGCGGCCAGGACTCGATAAGGCGCTCGAATCATTGCACCCGAACGATACCCTCGTGATCACCACCTTGGACCGGCTCGGACGCTCCACCCAGAAAATGCTCGAACTCGCCGAACAGCTACGCGAGCGCAATATCGGGCTGCGGGTCCTGAACCTCGGCGGTGGCGACGTGGACACCAAAACACCCATGGGCGCCATGGTCTTCACCGTCATGGCAGCACTCGCCCAAATGGAACTGGAGATCAAACGCGAACGCATTACCGATTCCGTCACCAAACGCCGCACCACCGGCGGGGACCTCGGGGGCCGACGCCCCACCTTCACCGAATCCCAAATCCGCACCGCAGCCAAGCTCATCCAGGCTGGCGAACCAGCAACCCAAGTAGCCAAAGACATGGGAATGTCCCGCGCAACCCTCTACCGCAGAATCAAATCCAACAACCTATAGATATTCCGAAAACAAAGGCATGACGGAGCATCCCTCTTTTCATAGAATTTCGGCTTTCGGATCAAGTTCGCCTATTTGCGGTATATCGATAACCTTCTGATTTGTGGCGGCGTGCTGTATCTACGGGTCACCCTTTTTTGTGCTATCAAAAGGTATGGGGCAGATTATCGCGACGAAGCGGACCACACTCTACAGAATGCTTGAGGGGACCACCCTCATAACGGCCTTGACGGAGGAACGCAGGGAAACTGATGACTACTTCACCGTCACGGATCTAAAGCTAGAGCAACAACCCGCCCGTCTTGTTGCCGGATCAATCTCGAACAGGGCCAAATGGGCGACAGATCTCAAGACTTTAACTGGCCAGGCCGTAGAATTGTGGAACAGCTCCCCGGGTGCAGTTCTCCTAATCCAAGACAGCAGCCATGCAATCTGGGCTCTAACGTGGGGCACAGGGTTCCATTTTCTTGATTCTGAAAAAATCGATTTCGGATTCGGTTCCGGCGTCGTCGCACGCTCCGCTCTCCCTTCAGAAGTGAAGTCCCTAACCAAAACTGTGCTCGATCATCGAGCTCGTGTTGACCGCAGTTCTATGCCCAACGGCAGCACTATTAGGGACCTCGGCGTTGATGGTTACGGCGAGGTGGTTAGCAGGATTGAAGCCAAAGCCAGAATTGAAGATCTGGCAGTTGGCGACAAAGTGATCCAGCTCCGAGCTGCCGACTCGTTGAACCTTCCTCTAGCAAAATCGGGCAAGGAACTGCTTTTGGACCTTAAGGTCCTTGAGGAGTTATCGAACCAGCCTGTACTTCCAGGTTTAGAGAGCTTGGAACAGCTCACTGCACTCAAACCTAAAGACAGCAAGGTCTCTGCCCTCGATCAAAAGCTCGTTGAAGCCTTCAGATCTACATCGACAAACCGTTTGGGCATCTCGTGGCCACATGACCGTCTTGATGCCTATGGACCTGTGGTGAGTGCCAAAGTTAACGGTTTAGGAGATCGAAAGCGTCGCGTATTTGAACAGACACCCGAAATGGGGTGGCTTGTGAAAAAGTGAAATATCCGACGCTAAGGTTTTGCCGTGCGCCGTAGAGGCCTGTATTTGCCGGGCTTGATCTTGTTGGTGCGTGGCCAGGTGTAGTCGCCGGTGAGGTTGATGTGTTCCCATCCCAGGGGTGAGAGGAACCGCAGCAGGTCAGGGTCGGTGGCGTTGCCCTCTTGATTCAAGGTGGTGATGGTGCGGTCGAGGTAGACGGTGTTCCAGAGAACGATGGCCGCGGTGAGAAGATTCAGCCCCGAGGCCCGGTAGCGCTGCTGCTCGAAGGATCGGTCGCGGATCTCTCCCAGGCGGTTGAAGAAAACGGCCCGCGCCAGGGTGTTCCTGGCCTCGCCCTTGTTCAACCCGGCCGTGACCTTGCGGCGTAGGTCTGGATCTTGGAACCAGTCCAGCAGGAAGAGCGTTCGTTCCAGTTTGCCCAGTTCCCGCAGTGCGGTGGCGAGCCCATTTTGTCGGGGGTAGGCGCCGAGTTTGCGCATCATCAAGGAGGCGGTCACGGTGCCGGTTTTGATGGATGTGGCCAGGCGGAGGATTTCATCCCAGTGCGCGGTGATGGTTTTGGTGTTGATGGTGCCGCCGATCAGCGGGGTCAACGTCGACAACACAGGATCATTGGTGGGTGTGTAGAGGCGGGTGTCGCCGATGTTGCGGATCCGGGGTGCGAACCGGTATCCAAGTAAGTGCATGAGGGCAAAAAGATGGTCGGTGAACCCTGCGGTGTCGGTGTAATGCTCCTGGATCGCCAGATCGGACTCGTGATGCAGCAACCCGTCCAAGACGTAGGTCGCGTCGCGGTCCCCGACATTGATGAGTTTGCTGTGGAAGGGCGAATATTTGTCGGAGACATGCGTGTAGATCATACGTCCGGGCTCTGCCCCGTATTTCGGGTTCACGTGCCCGGTGGATTCGGCATGGCTGCCGGCGCGGAAGCGTTGCCCGTCCGAGGAAGAGGTGGTGCCATCGCCCCAGTGCGTACCGAATGGGTGTGCGTGCTGGGCATTGACCAGCTCGGCCAGGGCGGCGCTGTAGGTTTCATCCCGGATGTGGGAAGCCTGCTGGCGGTCCAATTGGGCGTATGTGACGCCGGTGCATGACTCGGACATCTTGGTCAATCCCAGGTTGATTCCGTCGGCCAGGATTGCGGTGAGCAGGTGCTGCTTGTCCTTGGAAGGCTGGCCGGATTTGAGGTTGGTGAAGTGGCGTGTGAAGCCCGTCCAGCCATCGACTTCCATCAACAGGTCGGTGATTCGTATCCGCGGGAACATGGCGCTGGCCTGATCGATCAAGAGCTGCGCGTGTTGTGGCACGATTGTCTCGAGCGGGGTGATCTTCACGCCGTTGGCGGTGATCAGCACCCCGGGCAGTTCATCGCGAGAGGCCAGGGCGTTGACTTGGTGCAGACGTTCGCTGAGCAGGGCAAGACGGTCCTTGAGATATTCTTCGCCGCCGTTGGTTGTGACCAGGGGCAGTTCCCCGGCGTACTTCATGGCCGTGTAGTCTGAGCCGGCCAGCAGGTAGTCATTGAAGTCGCGGAATTGTCGGGAGCCGGTGACCCACATGTCTCCGGACCGCAGCGCGTTCTTGAGTTCCGCGAGAGCGCAAAACTCGTAGAATCCACGGTCGGTGCCGTTCTCGGCGAAAACCAGAGTCTTCCACCGAGACCGGATGAACGACGTGGGTGCATCGTCGGGGACCTTTCGGGCACCGGAGGTGTTCATGGTGCGGATGACCTTGATGGCGGCCAACAGGTCCTGTGCGGCGGGGGCTGCTTGGAGGTCAAGGACGGCCAGAAATGCCGGGGTATAGCGGCGGATCGTGGTGAAGTGGGCACTGACGAGGGAGAGGTGATCTTCGAGTGCGGGCCGGGTCAGTTCCTTGGCTTGGGTGATGCTTGCAGCCAGGGTTTCCCAGCCGATGGCTGTGTCGATCGCTGCGAAGGGGTCCTCGCCGTTATCCTTGGCTGTGATCAGGGCATCGCCGAGCTTGGAGTGCAGGCGCATCATGGCTGCGACGGTGGCACGGGAGGCCAGTGTGTTCTGGTTTTGTTTGTTCCGGGCGGTGCGAATGATCCGGCCAATAATTCGGTCATGCAGATCGATGATTTCATCGGTGACCGTCGCCATGCTTTCCACGGACATCGCGAACAGGGTCGCGTACCTGCGTCCAGGTTCGAACTTGGCCAGGTCTGCCGCGGTCATCGATGCGCCCTCGCGAGCCAACTTCAGCAACCTGTTCCTATGCACCAGTTTGCCGGCGTCCCAGGGCAGACAAAGCGCACGCCAGGCCGTGAGCCGATCGATATGCTCATTCATCGCCCGTGCGTTGGGTCGCAGTGGTGCCTGCCGCAGCCAGCCGATTTGGGTTAAGGAACTATCGGCGCGGCGAAGTAACAAACCATCCAGACGACCTTGGTGCTCGACGGAGAGTTGGTCGCCTAAGATGGCGTAGATTCGCCGGTTCGCCCGGGTCAGCGCCTGCGCACAGGCCCTTTCAATGATCCCGATTCCGGGCGACGCGATCTTCTTTGAGCGCAGGAAGTCCCGCGCTCCCTCGACCAAGACAATGCCCTTGTCTGTTTGCGCGGCAACCTCGCCCACGTGTTCCACGAGCTGGCGAAAATCCGCGATGCCGAACGCGGACAGGCCCAGATACGCGCGAATCTCCCGTCCGTGTTCCTGGCGCGTTTCCCCACGTGTCCCATATTCATCCCAGGCCTCGGCCGGGATGGCCAGGCGGGCCGAGACCCAGTCGATCATTTCAGTGGGTACTTCGGTGTCGTCGGTCAGTGCGATACTCGGGTGCCGAAGCAGACAGAGCTGGATGGCAAAGCCCAACCGGTTGGCATCTGCGCGGCGTTGGCGAATCAACGACATGTCCGCTTCGCTGAGTGTGTAGTGGGCAGCCAGATCCTCGGTGCCGGTGGGGATTTCAAGGACTTGGCCGCGTTCGGCAGTCGTGAGCAGGGAACGCAAGGCCATGTCAGAATTCCTTGTTAGTTGGAAGGTCGCAATCTACGGACTCGTCCTGGTGCTGTTGCGGAGCACCATGCCTGCGAGTCATGGTTTGGCCAGGTGCCTGTAGATGGTGGGACGGCTGACGCCGAATTCCTGGGCGATGTGCTCGACGGTATGGGCACGTTTCCCCTCGGCATCCTTTTCCTCATACATTTCCCTTGCCAGCTTGACCTGGCGGGGACCGAGCTTTGGTTTCTGCCCACCGGTCCGCCCACGTGCCCGCGCGGCGGCCAGCCCGTCGCGGGTTCGTTCGGACATCAGCGCGTGTTCGAACTCGGCGATCGAGCCGATAATCTGGAAAAACATCCGTCCGGCGGGTGAGGAGGTGTCGATGCCCTGATCCAGGACCACCAGGTCGACGCCGCGCTCCTGCAGCGTCTTGGACAGGTCTATGAGGTTTTCCAGCGACCGCCCGAGCCGGTCCAGCTTGGTGACAACGAGCTGGTCGCCAGACCGGTTGGCCGAGAGTAGCGCCTTTTCGAGTTCGGGTCTGCGGGCGAGTTTCCCCGAGGCGGTGTCGAGGAACACCTGCTCGCAGCCGGCCGCGCGCAGGGCATCGTGTTGGGCCTCGGGGTGCTGATCGCGTGTTGAGACACGCCCGTATCCGATTCGCATACCAAAAATGTATCACCAACCCGGTTGAGCGTTACATTGCCGCGTACACGGCAAGCGTTACAAAATCTGCCGCGGGAATCCGCGGGCCAAGAATCCTGAAGAAGAGTGTCTCACGAACGATCGTTTACGGACGCTGGATTCTTGAGCGTCGGATTATTCACCGGCAATGCAAGTGTCCCCTGATGGCGGCAATGGCTGTCTCTATCGTGTCGGCCTCGCCTCGCTGATGGTTTGCTTGACGGGAATACCCCAGGGGGGTACAGTGTTCTGTATACCAGTACCCCCTAGGGGTATATCTCGCTTAGAATGAGGAGCATTCAATGACCACGAACGAGTACCAGGTAACCGGAATGACCTGCGGGCACTGCGAACTGTCGATCCGCGAAGAGGTCGGCGAGATTGCCGGGGTCCAGGACATCGCGGTGAGTGCCGCAACGGGCAAGCTCACCGTGACCGGCACGGTCGACGACGCCCAGGTCCTGGCCGCGGTGGAGGAAGCCGGTTATTCGGCGGTGCGGGCGGCATGAACGCAGGCACACGACTTGGCCTCTACGGGCTCGGGGTAGTGGTGGCTTTCGGTGGCGCCTTCGGCATCGCCGGGGCCACCGTGCCCGACAGCGCGGCAGCTGCCTGGACCGAGGGCAGCGAGCTGAATGAACACGTTCCCGAGAACATGGAATCAACGTCGGCGGCGATGAATACCGTGAACGGCCTCGCGCTGGGTGCGGACGGATTCGTGCTCTCTCCGATTGGCGCACCTGCGGTTCCCGGACAGCCAGGGAAAATGAGCTTCCAGATCCAGGATGCCGCCGGAACCGCGGTGACCCGGTACACCACCGCCCACGAAAAGGACCTGCACCTGATCGTGGCCCGCTCCGACGGCAGCGAATTCCGCCACGTGCACCCCACCCTGGACCAGACCACCGGCACATGGTCGACGCCCTGGGAATGGACCCATGCCGGGAACTACCGTGTGTTCGCCGACTTCACTCCCGCGGGGGCCGAGGCGCTGACGCTCACGCGCACGGTTGAGGTGGCCGGGGACGTGGCTCCCGTGGCACAGGAACCGTCCCGCGTTGACCAGGTGGATGGATTCAGCGTCTCGGTTGACGGTGAATTGGTGGCGGGAACCCCCAGCGGACTCACCATCTCGGTGGCCCGCGACGGGGAACCAGTCACGACCGTTGAACCGTACCTGGGTGCCTTCGGCCACCTCGTGGCGCTACGCGAGGGCGACCTTGCCTATGTGCACGCGCACGCCGAGGGCCAGGAACCCCGGGCCGGGGACACTGCCGGCCCGAACATCGGATTCACCGCGCAGGCCCCCACCGCGGGCCGCTACCTGTTGTACCTGGACTTCCAAGTCGACGGCCAGGTGCACACTGCACAGTTCGTGCTCGACGCGGCCCACGGCGACATCACGGATTCCCCGAGCGAATCGCATACGGAAGGGCACTGACCCCCGAGGTCCCGCCCTTCCCCGAACAGCTAGAGAAGGAACATAGACATGAGCACACCAGCGCCCGTAGACCGGGCCAGCGGCGTCGAACTGGAGATCGGGGGGATGACCTGCGCCTCCTGCGCGATGCGAATCGAAAAGAAACTCAATAAGCTCGATGGTGTCGTCGCGACCGTGAACTACGCCACCGAGAAGGCAAGGATCACCGTCCCGGACGGCTACGACGCTGCACTGCTGATTGCCGAGGTGGAGAAGACCGGGTACACCGCCGCGGTACCCGTGCCCAAGGGCACGAAGCAGAACCGCGCGTTGGATGGGGCCGCCGATGAGTCGGACCCGGAGCTGAGATCCCTGCGGAACCGGCTGATCGCCTCCATCGTGCTCACGGTGCCGGTGATCGCCATGGCGATGGTGCCGGCGTGGCAGTTCACCTACTGGCAGTGGGCCTCTTTGGTTCTGGCCGCCCCGGTGATCGTGTGGGGCGCCTGGCCGTTCCACAAGGCGGCCTGGACCAACCTCAAGCACGGTGCCGCGACGATGGATACCCTGATTTCCATGGGCACCTCCGCCGCGCTCCTGTGGTCTCTCTACGCACTGTTCCTCGGCACCGCAGGGGTCCCGGGGATGACGCACCCGTTCGAATTTTCGCTGGCCCCCTCCGACGGGGCGGCGAACATCTACCTCGAGGTCGGTGCCGGGGTGACGATGTTCATCCTCGCCGGCCGGTACTTCGAGAAGCGCTCCAAGAAGCAGGCAGGCGCAGCCTTGCGTGCCCTGCTCGAGCTCGGCGCGAAGGAAGTCTCGGTGTTGCGAAATGGCGTCGAGACCAAGATCCCGGTCGAGGACCTGTCGGTCGGGGATGAATTCATTGTCCGCCCGGGCGAGAAGATCGCCACCGACGGTGTCGTGGTCTCGGGCACCTCCGCGGTGGACGCCTCCATGCTCACCGGCGAATCGGTTCCGGTCGAGGTCACCGAGGGCGACAGCGTCACCGGTGCCACCACCAATGCCGGCGGCCGGCTGGTGGTCCGGGCCACCAGAATCGGTTCCGATACCCAGTTGGCGCAGATGGCCAAGCTGGTCGAGGACGCGCAGACCGGCAAGGCCGAGGTGCAGCGCCTGGCCGACAAGATCTCCGGGGTGTTCGTCCCGATCGCGATCCTGATCGCGTTCATCGCCCTGGGCGGCTGGCTGGGTGCCGGGTTCCCCGTCGCCGCGGCCTTCACCGCCGCGGTTGCGGTCCTGGTGATCGCCTGCCCGTGCGCGCTGGGCCTGGCCACGCCGACGGCACTGCTGGTGGGCACTGGACGCGGCGCGCAGATGGGCGTGCTCATCAAGGGCCCGGAGGTTCTTGAATCCACCCGCAAGGTCGACACCGTCGTGCTGGACAAGACCGGCACCGTCACCACCGGCAAGATGACCCTCGTCGATGTCATCCTCGAGCCGGGCACCGACCGCGCAGAATTGCTGCGCCTGGCCGGGGCCCTGGAAGACTCCTCGGAGCACCCGATTGCTCAGGCCATCGCCAAGGGCGCCACCCAGGAAATCGGCGAGTTGCCAACCCCCGAGGACTTCGCGAACGTCGTGGGCAAGGGCGTGCAGGGCATTATCGAAGGCCACTCGGTCTTGGTGGGCCGCGAATCGCTACTGGCCGAATGGTCCCAATTCCTCAGCAGCGACCTGGCCTCCACCAAGGCCCAAGCCGAGGGCGAAGGCAAGACGGTTGTCGCGGTGGGCTGGGACGGAGCGGCCCGCGGCATCCTGGTCGTGGCCGACACGGTCAAGGAGACCAGTGCCGAGGCCATTGCCCAGTTCAAGGCAATCGGGTTGACCCCGATCCTGCTCACCGGCGACAACGAGGCCGTGGCCCGGCATATCGCCGCAGAGGTCGGGATCGATGAGGTCATCGCCGAAGTCCTGCCCAAGGACAAGGTCGATGTCGTGGCCCGGCTGCAACGCGAAGGCAAGATCGTGGCCATGATCGGCGACGGCGTCAACGACGCCCCCGCCTTGGCCCAGGCCGATCTCGGCATGGCCATGGGTACGGGCGCCGACGTGGCGATCGAAGCCTCCGACATCACCCTGGTGCGCGGGGACCTACGCAGCGCGGTGGACGCGATCCGCCTCTCACGCAAGACCCTGGGCACCATCAAGACCAACCTGTTCTGGGCCTTCGCCTACAACGCCGCGGCGATTCCGGTCGCTGCGCTGGGAATGCTCAACCCCATGCTCGCCGGAGCAGCGATGGCATTCTCCAGCGTCTTCGTCGTGGGCAACAGCCTGCGCCTGCGCGGATTCAAGAGCCTCACCAAGTAGCGCTACGGCCAACCCGAACCACCCACACAAAAAAGAAGGGAATCACCCACGATGACCAACGAACCACAGGCGGTCTCCAGCTGTTGCAGCGCCAAGACCCCCGCGGCTGAGGCTCAGGAGCAGACCCCGAGCGATGGCAAGAATCCTGATATGACCACCTGTATGGTCATGCCCGGTACTCCGGTCAGCAAGAGGGCCGCCGAGGCCAGCGGCCTGTATCGCGACTTCGAGGGCAACCGCTACTGGTTCTGCTGCCCAGGGTGTGGTCCGGCGTTTGACGCCGACCCGACCAAGTACGCCGTCAATATGGCATAACCACATATCCGGCCCGCGGCGCACCAGCGCCGCGGGCCTTTTGGTCCGAACGGTTAATTAGTGGGCCCAGCGACTCCATGAAGCACACGCCCAAAAAGCACGAATGCACTGTGACAGGCCGCCGCGGTCTTGTCGTCGCTAGCCACGATCCGTGTTGCCTTCAACGCCCAGCTCCTGCATAGGCTGGACCTGCGGCCCGCAGCCGGCACCAATGCCGCGCTGAAGCGCCGACCCGACAATCCTCCCTGCAAGAATCACCGGACAACAGAAACAAAGGAAAATCTCATGGAAACGACCATCCCCGTCGAGGCCAGCGCCGAATCATGCCACACCACGCACGGCTATATCGGTGACAAGAGCAAATATCTGGCTCGGCTCAAACGCATCGAAGGCCAGGCCCGAGGCATTCACCGCATGGTCGATGAGGAAAAGTACTGCATCGACATCCTCACCCAGATCTCGGCCATCACCAAGGCGCTGGAAGGCGTCGCCCTCGGACTCCTCGATGACCACCTCAGGCACTGCGTCCTCGATGCGGCCAAGCTCGGCGGGAATGAAGCGGAGGCCAAGATCCAGGAAGCCTCCGACGCCATTGCCCGGTTCGTCCGCTCCTGACAGCGGGCCACCCACTGCGCTTTCGTCCACGGGCGGTCCCGTGGATGAACGCGGCACCAAGAATTCTTCCGGGCACCGCCCGTCGAGCCGAGGGCCACGCTGGTGGTGCGCCGATGCCTGAAAGGAGGTGGCCACGCAGGCCTTCTTTTTGGGCACTCCGGGACGTGAGTCGCGAATCACCACCCAAAATATACCCCCATGGGGTATAATGGTTTTATTGGCATCCAGCAAGGGGCCGGCGGGGAAGCCCACACGGGCCCATCCGGCAAGCGAATGAAGAACCCACAGCACCACGACGGAGGAATCATGAACCACGAAGCCAGCCACCACAGCACACACGACGCCCATGCCGGTCATGGCAGTGCGGTAGCCGGCGGCCTCGCGGTCTCCGAACACGGCTACACCCTCGAATTGAACTCGGTCATATTCACCGGCGGCGCCCAGCCCGTGAGCTTCCGGATCATCGGCCCCGACGGACACGCGGTCAACGCGTTCACCCCCTCCCACGCGAAGGAACTGCACTTCATCGCCGTGCGACGGGACACCACAGGTTTCCAGCATGTGCACCCGGTGATGGATGCAGCGGGAACCTGGAGCGTCGAACTTGAACTAACTCCCGGGGACTGGCGTTTCTTCGCGGATTTCCAGCCAACCGGGCACACCTCACCCATGACGTTGGGGATCGATGCCTCGGTGGCCGGCCACTACGAGCCACAGTCACTTCCCGACACCGGCCGCAGCGCAGAACTTGGGCCCTACACGGTGAATCTCGACGGTGAACTGCTCCCGGGCCAGGCAAGTGATCTGACGCTGACCATCAGCAGGAACGGTGAACCGGTCACCGACCTGGAACCCTACCTGGCCGCCTACGGACACCTGGTGGCGCTGCGCGTCGGCGACCTGGGATACCTCCACATCCACCCGGAGGGCGAGCCGGCAGACGGAAACACCGCCGCAGGACCGGAGATCGTTTTCATGGCCGCAGCACCATCCCCTGGCTTCTACCGCCTCTTCCTGGATTTCCAGCATGAAGGTGTGGTCCGCACCGCAGAATTCACAGTGCACGCCGGCGCAACTGCCCAGCAGGCCAGCCAGCCTGACCACGACGCTGCGGGGCACACAGGACACAGTCACCATGGCCACCAGCACCACTAGGCAGCCCCGCAGCACTCAGCAACGTACGGCACCGAACCGGAAGGAAAACACCATGACCCCCTCGAAAACCTCCCGCAAAGCCGCCAGCACCCGCAAAAGCAGCACACCACGGCTGACCCGGCTCACCCCCGAAAGCGCGAACGGCGCCTCACGAGAGATGCTCTCCGAGCTGGTCTCTCGCCATGGCCAGGTCGGTGACATGGTCTCCACCATGGCACACTCCCCTGCAGTGCTGGGAGGCTACTTGCAGCTCAGCCGGGCCATGAAGCGGGCCAAGCTCGACCGCGGGATCAGCGAACGGCTCTCGATCGCGATCCAGGTCCATCAGGGCTGTGAATTGTGTCTGGAGTCCCACATCAACGCGGCCCGCGCACTGGGCATCGACGAAGCGGAAATCGAACGCTCCCGCGCCGGCACCTCTGATGATCCGGCGGTCGCTGCGATTATCGCCCTGGCCCTGCAGATCTACCGTGAACCGACAAGCATCACCGACGAGCAAGTATCCGCATTGCGGGAACACTGCTACAGCGATCGCGAGATCGCCGACATCGTTGGCATCGTCACCCTCAACATCCTCACCGGCGCCTTCAACCTATTGGCCGGACTCACCCCACAAACCAACCACGCTTCGTAGGGACGCACGAACCTCAGATTCCAGGGATAGCCCCAGGGTCGAGGCGGTGCCCCGCACTGCGGAGCAAGAAAAGGAAGCCATGAGACTGCTTGCAAACCGCGATTACCGCCATTTGCTCAGCGCCCAGGTCGTCGCCCTCTTCGGCACCGGACTGACAACCATCGCCCTTGGACTCTTCGCCTACGAACTCGCGGGTCCGCGCGCCAGCGTGGTGCTGGGCACCGCATTGACCATCAAGATGGTCATGTACGTGTTCATCGCCCCGCTCGCCGCAGCCTACGTCGACAAGCTACCGCGCCGGATGTTCCTGATCCTGCTGGACGTGGTGCGCGCCGGTGTGGTTCTTGCCCTGCCGTTCATCACCGAAGTCTGGCACGTCTACGTCCTGATCGGGCTGCTTCAGGCCGCCTCTGCGGCGTTCACACCCACCTTCCAGGCAGTGATCCCCGACATCGTGACCGACAAGGA